>NZ_JBHTVQ010000090.1:0-19680 GCF_042792855.1 Streptomyces sp. NPDC056600 | reverse complement strand
TTTTTTTTTGGGGGGGGGGGGGGGGGGGGGGGGGGGGGGGGGGGGGGGGGGGGGGGGGGGGGGGGGGGGGGGGCGGCGCGGCCCCCCCCCCCCCCCCCCCGCCCCGTGGTGTCACCGCGTGGCCGCGGCCTGCTCGAGGTAGCGGGCGACCTCGGCCGGCGTGGGGTGGTCGAACAGCAGGACGGGCGGCAGCCGGAGTCCCGTCACCTCGCACAGCCGGTTGCGCACCTCCAGTGCCGTGAAGGACGACAGGCCGACGTCGAGGAACTTCTCCTCCGGACCGATCCGTTCCGGTGCGTCGTGACCGAGCACGTCGGCGGTGTGGGCGAGGACGAGGTCGAGCATCGACTCCGGGTGGCGTTCCCCGGCCGACGACGCGCTCTCCCCTGCCCCGTCCCGCGCCGGCGCTCCGTCCGCGCCACCGTCCCCGGCGGTGGCCGCGGCGTCGGCCACCACCCGGGCCGGGGCGGGGGTGCCGTCCGGGGCGGGGGGCGTAGTGCCGTTCGCGGCCGGGGCCGGGGCGGCGCCGCCCGGGGCCGCCACCGCGTCGGACGCCCGGCCCGGTCCGTCCGGTCCGTCCGCACGGGCCGCGCCGAACGCCTCCGCCGGCCACCAGAAGCGGCGGTGCTCGAACGGGTACGTCGGCAGGTCGATCGCGGGCCGGGGCGGACCGCCGAACCAGTGGTCCCAGTCGACGCGGGCGCCGGCGACGTGCAGCCGGGCCAAGGCGGCGGCGAGGGACGCCTCCTCGGACCGGTCCCGCACCATCGCCGGGGCGACGAGCGGTGCGGCTCCGGGCGGCAGGCAGGGCTCGACGAGGGCCGAGAGCACCGCGTCGGGGCCCACCTCCACGAAGGCGGTCACGCCGGCGCCGTGCAGGGTGGCGACGACCTCGGCGAACCGCACGGGTGAGCGCACCTGCCGTCCCCAGTGGCCGGGGTCGCGCAACTCCTCGCCGGTGAGCGGCAGTCCGGTGAGGTCGGAGATCACCGGGACGGACGGATCGCCCACCCGCAGGCCGGCCGCCACCTGGCGCAGCGGCTCCACGGCGGCGTCCATGTGCGCCGAGTGGAAGGCGTGGCCGACCCGCAGCCGGCGGGTACGGCGGCCGCGGCCGGCGAAGACCCGTGCGATCTCCTCGACCGCCTCGGCGTCCCCGGAGACCACCGTCGCCGTCGGGCCGTTGACCGCGGCGACGTCTGCTGCCCCGGGGTGGTCCGCCAGCACCTCGCGCACCTCCTCCTCGGACGCCTCGCACGCCGCCATCGCCCCGTGCCGCGGGCCCCCGCCCATCAGCCGGCCGCGGGCGGCGACCAGGGCGCAGGCGTCCTGGGGGGACAGCGCGCCCGACGCGGCGACGGCGGTGATCCCGCCGAGGGAGTGACCGGCGAGGAAGTCGGGTTCCGGCAGCAGCCGCCGCAGCAGCCGGAAGAGCGCCAGTTCCAGGGTGAACAGGGCGGGCTGGGCGTACTCGGTGCGCTCCAGCAGCGCCGTCGCGGGGTCGTCCGGGCCGGCCAGGAGCAGCGGCAGGAGCGGGCGGTCCAGGTGCGGGCCGAACGCCTCGCACAGTTCGTCCACCGCCTCCTGGAACACCGGCCGCGTCGCGTACAACTCCCGGCCCATGCCGGGCCGCTGGCTGCCCTGGCCGGTGAACAGGAAGGCGGTGGCGAGCCGTTCGGCCGCGGTTCCGGTCACGGCCCTGGGGTCGCGGCGGCCTTCCGCGACCGCCCGGAGCGCAGCGAGGCGCTCCTGCGCCGTGCCCGGAAGGACGACCGCGCGGTGCCGCAGCGAGGCCCTCCCCAGCGCCAGCGTCCGTCCCACGTCGCCCGCGTCGGCGTCGGCGTGCGCCGTACGAGTGAGGTGCGCGGCCAGGCGTTCCGCCTGCGCGCGCAGGGCGCCCTCGGTCCGCGCGGACAGCACCCAGGGAGCGACGGGCTCCCCCACCGGTTCCGCGTCCCCGCCGGGCGGGGTGTCCCGCGCCGACGGCTCGTCGGGCGAGGCCTGTTCCATGATGACGTGGGCGTTGGTCCCGCTGATGCCGAACGACGACACCCCGGCCCGGCGCGGGCGGCCCCGGTCGGGCCAGGGGATCGTCGCGGTGAGCGGTTCGACCGCTCCGGCGGACCAGTCGACGTGCGGGGTGGGTTCGTCGAGGTGGAGGCTCCGGGGCATGACCCCGTGCCGGATCGCCAGCACGGCCTTGATCACGCCGGCGACGCCGGCCGCGGCCTGGGTGTGCCCGATGTTCGACTTGAGGGAGCCGACGTACAGCGGCCGGTCCTTGGGCCGTCCCTGCCCGTAGGCGGCGAGCAGCGCCCGCGCCTCGATCGGGTCTCCGAGCCGGGTGCCCGTGCCGTGCGCCTCGACCAGGTCGATCTGCTGCGGCGCCAGCCGGGCGTCGGCCAGCGCCTGCGCGACGACCCGTTCCTGGGTGGGGCCGTTCGGCGCGGTGAGCCCGTTGCTCGCGCCGTCCTGGTTGACCGCGGAGCCGCGCAGCACGGCGAGGACGCGGTGGCCGCGCCGCCGCGCCTCGGAGAGCCGTTCCAGCAGGACCGTGCCGACGCCCTCGGCGAAGCCCGTGCCGTCGGCGGCCGCGGAGAACGCCTTGCAGCGGGCGTCCGGCGAGAGCCCGCGCTGGCGGCTGAACTCGACCAGCAGCAGCGGCGTCGCCATCACCGTGACACCGCCCGCGAGCGCCAGGTCGCACTCGCCGCGGCGCAGTGCCTGCGCCGCCAGGTGCATGGCCACCAGGGACGACGAGCACGCCGTGTCGAGGGTGACCGCGGGCCCTTCCAGGCCCAGGTGGTAGGCGATCCGCCCGGAGGCGACGCTGGTCGCGTTGCCGGTCATCAGGTGCCCCTCGTACCCGGCGGGCACCCGGTCGGCCGGCGGCACGTACGCCTGGGAGACCACGCCGGTGTACACCCCGGTCCGGCTGCCGCGCAGCGAGTCCGGCGCGATGCCGGCGCGTTCGAAGGTCTCCCACGCCACCTCCAGCAGCAGCCGCTGCTGGGGATCGGTGGCGACGGCCTCGCGCGGTCCCATGCCGAAGAACGCGGCGTCGAACCCGGCGGCGTCGTGCAGGAAGCCGCCCTCGCGGGTGTAGGCGGTCCCCGCCCGGTCCGGGTCGGGGTCGTAGAGCGCCTCGGTGTCCCAGCCGCGGTCCTCGGGGAGCGCGGACACGGCGTCCCGTTCCTTCGACACCAGGTCCCACAGGTCCTCGGGCGAACGGACGCCGCCGGGGAAGCGGCAGGCCATGGCCACGACCGCGACCGGTTCGTGCTCCTTCTCCTCCAGTTCCCTCACCCGGCGGCGGGCCTGCCGCAGGTCGGCCGTCGCCCGCCGCAGGTAGTCCCGCAGCTTCGCCTCGTTGCCGGTGGCGGTGTCGCTGTCGATGTCGCTCATCGCGGTAGCACTCTCTTCTCGGTCGGCCCACGGCCGCGCGCCCCTCGGGTGCCGGGGCGCGCTCCCGTCGGCGTCAGCTGGCGTCGAACTCCTCGTCCAGCGCGCGGAACAGCTCCTCGTCGTCGGCGTCGGACAGGTCCCGGTCCTCGGCGGCGGCTCCCGCCGGGCCGGCGGGCGGTGCGTCCTGCCGCCCGGCCTCCTCGTCCCAGAGCCACAGGGCCGCGCGCAGCCGCTCCCGGAGCCGGGGGAAGTCGGGCCCTGTGACGGTCACGGAGGCGAGCAGCCGGTCCAGGTCCGCCACCGGGTCCTCCGGCGCGAGCAGGCCGACCAGGTGCCCGGCGAGCGCCGCCGGCGTCGGGTGCTCGAAGACGAGCGTCGTGGGCAGCCGCAGCCCGGTGGCCGCGCCGATCCGGTTGCGCAGTTCCACGGAGGTGAGGGAGTCGAACCCGATCTCCTTGAACGCCCGGTCGGCCTCGATGCCGTCCGCCGTGGTGTGGCCGAGGGTCGCCGAGACCTGCTCCCGCACCAGGGCGAGCACCGCCCGCTCCCGCTCCGGTCCGTGCAGGGCCGCCAGCCGCTCGGCCAGACCGGCCGACGTGGCGGGGGTGGCCTGGGCCGCCCGCCGCACCACGGGTGCGCGGACCACCGCCCGCAGCACGGCAGGCACCCCGCCCGCGACGGCGCCGGACCGTAGTCCCGCCACGTCCAGCGGCGCGGGGACGAGCAGCGGGCCGCCGTCCTCCAGCGCGGCGTCGAACAGGGCCATGCCGTCCTCGACGGTCATCGGAGCGAGCCCGCCGCGGGCGATGCGGGCCCGGTCGGCCGCCGCGAGGTGTCCGGTCATCCCGCTCGCCGCCTCCCACATGCCCCAGGCCAGCGACTGGGCGGGCAGTCCCCGGCGGCGCCGGTGCTCGGCGAGCGCGTCCAGGAACACGTTGGCGGCCGCGTAGTTGGCCTGGCCCGCCCCGCCGAGGAGGCCGGAGGCCGACGAGAAGAGCACGAACATCGACAGGTCCGCCTCCCGTGTCAGCTCGTGGAGGTTCCAGGCCGCGTCGGCCTTGGGCCGCAGCACCGCGGCGACCTTCTCCACGGTCAGGGACGACAGGACGCCGTCGTCGAGGACGCCCGCGGCGTGGACGACGCCGGTCAGCGGCCGGTCGGGGTGCACCGAGGCCAGCAGCCGGGCCAGCGCGTCCCGGTCGGCGGCGTCGCAGGCCTCGATCCGCACCTGGGCGCCCGCCTCGGTGAGTTCTGCGGCGAGTTCGGCGGCCCCGGGCGCCTCGGGCCCGCGCCGGCCGGTCAGCAGCAGGCTGCGCACCCCGTGTTCGCGCACCAGGTGCCGGGCGAGCGCCGCGCCCAGGGTGCCGGTGCCCCCGGTGACGAGCACCGTCCCGGCGCCCTGCCCGGCGGCGCTCGCGGGCGGGAGGGTCAGGACGACCTTGCCCACCTGCCGGGCCTGGGAGAAGTACCGGAAGGCGGCGGGCGCCCGGCGGACGTCCCAGCTCGTCACCGGCAGCGGCGTCAGCTCGCCCCGCTCGAACAGGGCGAGGACGGCGGCCAGCGAGGCGCCGACCTCGGCCGGGTCCATGTCCAGCAGTTCGAACGGCTGGTAGGCGACGCCCGGACGGACGGCGTCGACGGCGGCCTGGTCGCGCAGATCGGCGACGCCCATCTCCACGAAGCGTCCGCCGCTGGGCAGCAGCCGCAGCGAGGCGTCGACGAACTCGCCGGTCAGGGAGTTGAGCACCACGTCGACCCCGCGGCCGTCGGTGGCTGCGCGCACCCGGTCCTCGAACTCCGTGGTCCGGGAGGAGGCCAGGTGGGCGTCGTCGAGTCCGGCCGCGCGCAGGGCGCCCCATTTGGCGGGGCTCGCCGTGCCGAACACCTCGGCGCCCAGGTGCCGGGCGATCTGGACCGCCGCGAGGCCCACGCCTCCGGCCGCCGAGTGGATCAGCACCCGTTCACCGCGGCCGAGCCGGGCGAGTTCGACGAGGCCGTGGTGGGCGGTGGTGAACACCGCCGGCACCGCTGCCGCCGTCGGGTAGGACCAGCCGTCCGGGATCCGGGCGAGCAGCCGTCGGTCCGCCACGGCCACGGGGCCGGCCGCGCCCTGCACCAGGCCGAACACCCGGTCGCCCACGACGAGTCCTTCGACGCCGGGGCCGGTCTCGAGCACGGTGCCGGCCGCCTCGGTGCCGAGCGGCTCCTCTCCCGGCACCATGCCCAGGGCGCGCAGGACATCACGGAAGTTGAGTCCGGCCGCCCGCACCGCGACGCGCACCTGCCCGGCGGCGAGGGGCTCGAGCGCCTCCGGGCGCGGAACGGCCCGCAGGTCGTCCGGGGATCCGCCGGGCGTCTCCAGTCGCCAGGCCGAACCGTCCCCGGGCGGGGCGACGCCCGCCTCGGCGCCGACGGGCCTCAGCCGCGGCACGAGAACGCGTCCGTCGCGCAGGGCGAGTTGGGGTTCGCCCGTGGCCACCGCGGCGGCCAGGACCTGTCGGGAGGCGGGCGTGTCGTCGGTGTCGACGACGGCGACGCGCCCGGGGTGCTCCGTCGCGGCGGACCTGACCAGGCCCCACAGCGGTGCGGCCGTCAGGTCCACCGGGTCGCCCGGCGCGGCGGCGACCGCCCGCCGGGTCACGACCACCACGGGCCGCGCCACCCCGTCCGTCCGGCCGTCGTCCGCGTCCTCCTCGGCGAGGGCGTCCCCCAGGTGGGCGAGCAGCGCGTTCACCGAGCCGGCGACGGCCTCGGGGACGGTTCCCTCCTGCCCGGCGGGGGCCTCCAGCACGTCGAACGACGTTACGGCCGTCCCCTCGTCGCTGCCGGGGAGAGGCAGTTCCTGCCAGTCCAGCTCGTACAGCGACCGGACGGCGCCGGCCGTGCGGTGTGCGGACGGCAGGTGTTCGGGGGCTGCGGGGCGCAGCACCAGGGACTCGGCGACGGCGACGACGGCGCCGGCCGGGTCGGCGACGGACAGCCGGACGGAGTCGTCGCCGTCGGGCCCCGGGGCGACGGCGACCCGCAGGGCCGTCGCCCCGGCGGCAGCCAGGCCCACTCCGCTCCAGCTGAACGGCAGCCGGACCCCTTCACCGAGGAAGTCGCCCAGGGCCATGGTGTGCAGCGCCGAGTCGAGCAGGGCGGGGTGGAGCGCGTACCGGGCGGCCTCGTCGTGCCATCGGCCGTCGAGGGCCACCTCCGCGTACACCGTGTCGTCCGACCGCCAGGCGGCGGTGAGGTTGCGGAAGGCGGGCCCGTACTCGTAGCCGAGCTCCGCCAAGCGGTCGTAGAGGTCCGTCACCTCCAGCGGGTCGGCGTCCGCGGGCGGCCAGGAGGCGGCCCATCCGGCGGCCGGCACGGGCCGGGCCACCGGATCGACCGTGCCCGTCGCGTGGCGCGTCCAGGCGGTGTCCTGGCCGTCGTCGTCGGGGCGCGCGTGCACCGCGACCCGGCGGCTGCCGTCCTCGTCCGCGGCCTCGACCGTCACCTGGACCCGCACCGCGCCCCGTTCGGGGATCAGCAGCGGTGTCTCGAGGGTCAGTTCGTCGACCCGGTTGCCGCCGGCCGCCTGGGCCGCCTGCACGGCGAACTCCAGCAGCGCGGTGCCCGGCACCAGCACGGTGCCGTCGACGGCGTGGTCGGCGAGCCAGCCGAGCGACCGCGTGGACAGCCGGCCGCTGAGCACGACGGTGTCCGTCTCCGCGAGCGCTGTCGCCGTGGACAGGACGGGGTGGTCCGTCGCGTCCAGCCCGAGGTGTCCGGCGTCGGTGTGCGCCGCGGGACCTTCCAGCCAGTAACGGGCATTCTGGAAGGGGTAGGTGGGGAGGTCGGTCGGGGGTGCGGTGGCCGGGGCGGGGACGTGCCAGTCGGTGGGGTGTCCGTGGGCGTGGAGGTGGGCCAGGCACTGGTGGAACCGGGTGAGCGAACCGCGGTGGCGGCGCAGCGTCCCGGTGACCACCGCGGTGGCGTCGTCGGTGGCGTCGGTGAGCGGGGTGAGCAGGACGGGGTGGGGGCTGGACTCGACGAACGTGGTGTGACCGTCGGCGGCGAGCGCCTCGAGCGCGGGGTGCAGCAGGACGGGGTTGGCCAGGTTCTCGAACCAGTACTCGGGTGTCAGCTCCGAGGTGTCGATGCGGCCGCCGGTGAGCGTGGAGTAGAACGCGAGGTCCGCCTCCCGGGGAGTGATGCCGTCGAGGACGTCGAGCAGGGTGTCCTGGAGCGGGTGGACGTGGGGGGTGTGGGAGGCGTAGTCGACGGGGATGGTGCGCGCCTGGACGTTCTGCTCCTCGAGTGCTGCCACCAGGCGGGCGACTTCGCGGGCGTCACCGGCGACGACGGTGGTGCCGGGCCCGTTGTGCGCGGCGACGTGGAGGTCGTGGTACCCGGCGAGCAGGTCGGCGGTCCGGTCGGCCGGTAGGGGCACCGACGCCATGCCGCCGGTCCCGGCGAGCGACAGCAGGGCCTTCGAGCGCAGCGCCACCACCTTCGCCGCGTCCTCCAGGCTGAGCGCCCCGGCCACGTAGGCGGCGGCGATCTCGCCCTGCGAGTGGCCGACGACCGCGTCCGGGTGGACGCCGTGGTGGCGCCACAGCGCCGCCAGGCCGGTCATGACCGCGAACAGCGCGGGCTGCACGACGTCCACCCGGTCGGCGGGAGGAGCGCCGGGCGCCCCGGTCAGAACGTCGAGAAGGTCCCACCCGGTGTGCGGCTCCAAGGCCCGTGCCGTGGCCGCGACATGTTCCGCGAACACCGGTGAGGTGTTCAGGAGTTCGGCCGCCATGCCGTCCCACTGCGAACCCTGCCCCGGAAAGACGAACACCGTCCTGCCCAGCGGACGGACACCGCCCCGCACGAGATCCGCGTGCGCGGTGCCCGCGGCCAGCGCCGCCAGCGCCTCCCTGAGCCGGTCGGGGTCGCCGGTCGCGACGACGGCCCGGTGGTCCAGGTGCGCCCTGCCGTCGGCGAGGACCTTCGCCACCGCGTCCACGTCCGCGTCGGGACGCGCCTCCAGGTACTCCAGCAGCCCGCCGGCCCGCTCCCGCAGCGCCTGCTCGGTGTGCCCGGACAGCAGCCAGGGCACGACCGCGCCGCCGGACGCCGAACCGGTCCCGACGGGCTCCCCGACGGGTTCGGGTTCGGGCGCCTCCTCCAGGACCACGTGCGCGTTCGTGCCGCTCATCCCGAAGCCCGAGACCCCGGCGCGGCGCGGGCGGCCGTCGGGGGCCCACTCGCGCGACTCGGTGAGCAGTTCCACGGCCCCTGCCGACCAGTCGACGTGCGGGGTCGGCTCGTCGACGTGCAGCGTCCGCGGCAGCAGACCGTGGCGCATCGCCTGGACCATCTTGATCACGCCGCCCACGCCCGCCGCCGCCTGGGTGTGACCGATGTTCGACTTCAACGACCCCAGCCGCAACGGCCGCTCCGCCGGGCGGTCCTGGCCGTAGGCCGCGATCAGTGCCTGCGCCTCGATCGGATCGCCGAGCGTGGTCCCCGTCCCGTGCGCCTCCATCGCGTCCACGTCACCCGGGGCGAGCCCGGCGTCCGCGAGCGCCTGCCCGATCACACGTTGCTGCGACGGGCCGTTGGGGGCGGTGAGGCCGTTGCTGGCGCCGTCCTGGTTGGTGGCGGTGCCCCGGACCAGAGCGAGCACCGGATGGCCGTTGCGGCGGGCGTCGGAGAGGCGCTCCACGAGGAGCAGCCCCACGCCCTCGCCGAACGAGGTGCCGTCGGCGGCCGCGGCGAACGCCTTGCAACGGCCGTCGCGGGCGAGTCCGCGTTGCCGGCTGAAGCCGATGAAGATGTCGGGGTGGGACAGCACGGTCGCTCCGCCGGCGAGCGCGAGGTCGCACTCGCCGAGGCGCAGCGACTGCACGGCGAGGTGCAGGGCCACCAGCGAGGACGAGCAGGCGGTGTCCACCGTCACCGCCGGTCCCTCCAGTCCCAGCGTGTAGGCGATGCGGCCGGAGGCGATGCTGCCCGCGCTGCCGAAGCCGAGGTAGCCCTCCATGTCGGCGGGCAGCTTCACCCGTGAGCCGTAGTCGGTGTAGACGACGCCGGCGAAGACACCGGTGCGGGAGCCTTGCAGGGAGGTCGGGTCGATGCCCGCCCCCTCGAACGCCTCCCAGGCCGCCTGCAGCAGCAGCCGCTGCTGGGGGTCCATGCTGGTGGCCTCCCGCGGGCTGATGCCGAAGAAGCCGGGGTCGAAGCGGTCGGCGTCCCGCAGGAAGCCGCCTTCGCGGGCGTAGGAGGTGCCGGTGTGCTCCGGGTCGGGGTGGAACAGCCGGTCCAGGTCCCAGCCGCGGTCGTCGGGGAACGGCGAGATGACGTCGCTCTCGGAGGCGACCACCTGCCACAGGTCCTCCGGCGAGGTGATCCCGCCGGGGTAGCGGCAGGCCATGGCGACGATCGCGATCGGTTCGCCGACGTACGTCGCGCCGGACCGCCCCGCGTTGGCCGGCACGGCGGTCCCGACGAGTTCGGTCCGCAGATGGGTGGCGAGCGCCTCGAGCGACGGGTGGTCGAACAGGAGGGTGCTGGGCAGTGTGAGGCCGGTCGCCGCGTTGAGCCGGTTGCGCAGTTCCACGGCGGTGAGCGAGTCGAAGCCCAGGTCCTTGAACGCCCGCGAGGTGTCGATGCCGTCACGGGCCGAGTGACCGAGCACTCCGGCGACCTGGGCCCGGATCAGGTCCAGCAGCAGGCGTCGCCGGTCGGCCTCGGGCAGCCCGGTCAGGGTGGACGCGAGCGAACCGGCGGCGGCGCCGGTGCCGGCGGTGGCCGCCCTGACCGTGCGCACCACCGAACGCAGCACCGGCGGCAGCAGTCCCGCCGCGGCGCGTTCCTCCGTCGCGGGCCGGTCCAGGCGTGCGGCGAGGAGCACGCCGTGCCGCTGGGAGCGCAGGGCGAGGCCGAGCAGTTCCACCACGCGCCGGGCGGTAAAGGGCGCCAGCCCTGACGGCTGCTGCGCCGGCCCGTCCTCGCGGGGTCCCCAGGCGAGGGACACCGCCGGCAGGCCGAGCGCCCTGCGGTGCTGGGCCAGGGCGTCCTGGTACGCGCCGAGGGCGGCCCGTGCCGCCTGACCCGTGCCGCCCAGGGCGGCCGAGGGGTCGGCGGCGAGCAGGGTGAAGGAGGTCAGGGCGCCGCCCAGGGTCAGTTCGTGCAGGTTCCAGGCGGCGTCCGTGCCGGTGCGCAGGGTCTCCGCGAAGTCCTCGTGCGGCGTGGACAGGACGAGCGCCTCGGGGGCCGGCTCCGCCACGTGCACCACCGCGGTCGGCTGCCGGTCGGCCGGCAGCAGGGACAGCGCGGCGGCCAGGGCGTCGCGGTCCGCGGCCGTTCCCTCCGCGACCAGCACCTCGACGTCCACACCGGCCAGCGACCGCGCCACCTCCTCGCCCCCACCGATGAGCAGCAGGCGGCGTGCGCCGTGGACGGAGACGAAGTACTCGGCGGCCGAGGCCGCGAGGTCGCCGCCGCCGGAGACGACCACGGTCCCCGACGGGTCGGGCGCCGGCGCCGCCTGCGTGTACTCCGGCGGTGCGGAACGGGCGAGGCGGGGGGCCAGGAGCTGCCCTCCCCGCACCGCGACCTGCTCCTCCCCCGCCGCCGACGCGGCGGACAGGGCGAGGAGCGAGGAGGGATCGCCGTCCACGTCGACCAGGGTGATCCGGCCAGGGTGTTCGGACTGCGCGCTGCGCACCAGCCCCCACGCGGCCGCCGGGGCGAGGTCCTGCACGTCGTCGAGGTGGGTGGTGACCGCGTGCCGGGTCAGCACCACGATCCGGCTGTCGCCCGCCGCCTCGTCGGCCAGCAGTCCTCGCAGCGCGCCGAACAGCGCCACGGTGTCCTGCTCGGCGAGCACGACGAGGGAGGGCGCCCGCTCGTCGCCGATGGCGTAGGACACCCGGCGCGCGGCGTCGAACGCTTGGGCGGGGTCCACCGCGTCGCCGAGCACCGCCCATTCGACCGGGGCCTGCGCGGCGGTGACGGACGCCGGGGGCAGGGGCAGCCAGTCGAGGCCGTACAGCCAGTCGTGCCGCTCGGTCGTGGAGTCGGGCAGGGCGACCGGCGCGACGGCCCTCACGCTCGCCACCGGGGCACCCGCCACGTCGGCCAGGGTCAGCGTCCTGCTGCCGTCCGAGGAGGTCCGGACGCGGACGCGGAGTGCGGCGGCGCCCGTGGCGTGCAGGGTGACGCCGTGCCACGCCCCGGGAACGAAGGACGTGTCGTCGGCATCGTCGAACACCGGGCGCAGGGCGGCGTCCAGCAGGAGCGGGTGGACGGCGAAACCGCGTGCCTCGCCTTCGAGTTCGTCGGGCAGCGCCACCTCGGCGTAGAGATCGCCGTCCAGCCGCCAGACGGTGGCCGGGGCGTCCGCGTCCGCCTCCTCGTGGGGCGGCTCGGCCACGGCGCCCGGCGGGGGCCAGGCCGTCAGGTCCTCCGGCGCGTCCGCGGGAGTTTCGGCGAGGACGCCTGACGCCAGCCGGGTCCACGGGCGGTCCAGCGATGTGTCGTCCCGCGCGTCCTCGTACGGCCGGGCGGCCAGAACGAACTCCCTGCGCCCGTCGCCCGTGGCCGACGCGTGGGCCGACAGTTGCAGGTCGATCCCGCCGCCCGGCGGGACGGCGACCGGCGTCCCGACCGTCAGTTCCTCCACCACGGGCAGGCCAAGCAACCTCCCTGCCTGGAGCGCGAGTTCGAGGACGACGGTGCCGTTGAGGGTCCGGTCGCCGAGCCAGCCGTGAGCCCGGGCAGCCGTCCGCCCGGTGAGCAGCAGGGCGTCCCCCTCCGCCAGCGTCGTCGCCGCCGAGAGGAGCGGGTGCCGGGTCGCCCGCAGACCGAGGCTCTCCGGGTCCCCGCCGGTGGCGCCGTCCTCCAGCCAGTAGCGCCGGCGCTGGAAGGGGTAGGCGGGGAGGTCGCCGGGCGGTGCGCCGACCGGGTCAGGGGTGTGCCAGTCGGTGGGGTGGCCGTGGGTGTGCAGGTGGGCGAGGGAGGTGTGGAAGCGGGTGAGGGCGCCGTCGTCGCGGCGCAGGGTTCCGGTGACGACCGCGGGGTTGTCCTGATCGAGGGCGTCGGTGGTGTCCGTCACCGGAGTGGTGAGGACGGGGTGGGGGCTGGACTCGACGAACGTGGTGTGGCCGTCGGCGGCGAGCGCCTCGAGCGCGGGGCGGAGGAGGACGGGGTTGGCCAGGTTCTCGAACCAGTACTCGGCCGTCAGGCTCGTCGTGTCGGTCTTCGCGCCGGTGAGCGTGGAGTAGAAGGCGACGGCGCCCGTCCGAGGGGTGATGCCCCGCAGGAGCTCCAGGAGCGTGTCCTTGAGCGGGTGGACGTGGGGGGTGTGGGAGGCGTAGTCGACGGGGATGGTGCGCGCCTGGACGTTCTGTTCGTTGAGCGTGGCGACCAGGCGGGCGAGTTCGCCGGCGTGTCCGGCGACGACGGTGGTGCCGGGCCCGTTGTGCGCGGCGACGTGGAGGTCGTGGTACCCGGCGAGCAGGTCGGCGGTCCGGTCGGCCGGCAGGGGCACCGACGCCATGCCGCCGGTCCCGGCGAGCGACAGCAGGGCCTTCGAGCGCAGCGCCACCACCTTCGCCGCGTCCTCCAGGCTGAGCGCCCCGGCCACGTAGGCTGCGGCGATCTCGCCCTGCGAGTGGCCGACGACCGCGTCCGGGTGGACCCCGTGGTGGCGCCACAGCGCCGCCAGGCCGGTCATGACCGCGAACAGCGCGGGCTGCACGACGTCCACCCGGTCGGCGGGAGGAGCGCCGGGCGCACCGGTCAGAACGTCCAGGAGGTCCCACCCGGTGTGCGGCTCCAGGGCGAGCGCCGTCGCTCGCACATGGTCGGCGAACACCGGCGCGCTGTGCAGGAGTTCGGCCGCCATGCCGTCCCACTGCGAACCCTGCCCCGGGAAGACGAACACCGTCCTGCCCAGCGGACGGACACCGCCCTGCACGAGATCCGGGTGGGGCGTACCGTCCGCCAAGGCCCGCAAGGCCTCCCGCGGTCCCTCGCCGCCCGCCGTGATCACCGCCCGGTGGTCCAGGTGCGCCCTGCCGTCGGCGAGGACCTTCGCCACCGCGTCCACGTCCGCGTCGGGACGCGCCTCCAGGTACTCCAGCAGCCCGCCGGCCCGCTCCCGCAGCGCCTGCTCGGTGTGCCCGGACAGCAGCCAGGGCACGACCGCGCCGCCGGACGCCGAACCGGTCCCGGCGGGCTCCCCGACGGGTTCCTCGACGGGCTCGGGGACGGCAGCCTCCTCAAGGATGACGTGCGCGTTGGTCCCGCTGATGCCGAACGAGGAGACGGCGGCCCTGCGCGGGCGGTCCTCCGCCTGCCAGGGGACGTTCTCGGTGAGGAGACGGACCGCGCCGGCCGACCAGTCGACGTGCGGGGTCGGCTCGTCGACGTGCAGCGTCCGCGGCAGCAGACCGTTGCGCATCGCCTGGACCATTTTGATGATCCCGCCGACGCCCGCCGCCGCCTGGGTGTGGCCGATGTTCGACTTCAACGACCCCAGCCACAACGGCTGCTCCGCCGGGCGGTCCTGACCGTAGGCCGCGATGAGGGCCTGCGCCTCGATGGGGTCGCCCAGTCGGGTGCCGGTCCCGTGCGCCTCCACCGCGTCGACGTCGGCGGGCGTGAAGCCCGCGTCGGCCAGTGCCTGGCGGATCACCCGTTGCTGGGACGGGCCGTTGGGGGCGGAGAGCTGGCCGCTGGTGCCGTCCTGGTTGACCGCGGAGCCGCGCACCACCGCGAGCACGGGGTGTCCCAGGCGGCGGGCGTCGGAGAGACGCTCGACCAGCAGCAGTCCGACGCCCTCGCCCCATCCCGTGCCGTCGGCGCCGGCCGCGAAGGCCTTGCACCGGCCGTCCGGGGACAGACCGCGCTGCCGGCTGAACTCCACGAAGAGGCCGGGGGTGGCGATGACGGTGGCTCCGCCGGCGAGGGCGAGGTCGCACTCGCCCTGCCGCAGCGACTGCACGGCGAGGTGCAGTGCCACCAGCGAGGACGAGCAGGCGGTGTCCACGGTCACCGCCGGCCCTTCGAGGCCGAAGGTGTAGGAGAGCCGTCCGGAGGCCACCGACCCGGCGCTGCCGGTCCCGATGTACCCCTCGAGTCCTTCCGGGGCCTCGCGGATGCGACCGCCGTAGTCGCCGTACATCACTCCCGCGAAGACGCCGGTGCGGGATCCGCGCAGGGAGGCGGGGGCGATGCCCGCCGCCTCGAACGTCTCCCACGCGGTCTCCAGCAGCAGCCGCTGCTGCGGGTCGACGGCGAGCGCCTCGCGGGGACTGATGCCGAAGAAGCCGGGGTCGAACCGGTCGGCGTCGTGCAGGAAGCCGCCCTCCCTGGCGTACGTCCTGCCGGTGCGGCCGGGATCGGGGTCGTACAGGGCGGCCGTGTCCCAGCCGCGGTTCTCCGGGAAGGGCGAGACGGCGTCCGTGCCGGACTCGGCGATCCGCCACAGGTCCTCCGGCGAGCGGACTCCTCCCGGGTAGCGGCACGCCATGCCGACGACGGCTATCGGCTCGTGGCGCTCGGCCTCGACCCTGGACAGCCGCTCCTTGGTCTGCAGAAGGTCGTTCGTCACGCGCTTGAGGTAGTCGCGAAGCCTGTCCTCGTTCGACATACGACGTCAACTCTCCTTGTCACACAGGGGCATGGGGGTCACGCGGGCGGTGCGGCTCACTCGGCGCCGAGCTGGCCGTCGATCAGGTCGAACAATTCGTCGTCGGAGACCTGGTCCAGGCGGGGCGCGTCGGGGACCGCGTCGCCGGGTCCGGTGGCGCCGGAGGGTTCGTCGGCGGCGGTCATCCGTCGCAGCACCGCGGTGAGGCGGGCGACGGCCCGCTCGCGCGCCTCCGCGCCGAGGGCGGTGTGCGGGGTGAAGGCGGCCTCCAGGTCGCCGATCCGGGCGAGGACGGAGGCGGCCCCGCCGGGCAGCCGGTCGGTCAGCGACTCCAGCAGGTGGGCGGCCAGGGCGCCGGCCGTCGGCTGGTCGAACAGGACGGTGGTGGGCAGCCGCAGACCTGTCTCGGCGCCCAGCCGGTTGCGCAGTTCGACGGCGGTCAGCGAGTCGAACCCGAGGTCGAGCAGACCGCGGTCGGCCGGCACCGGCCGGTTCGGCGCGTGGCCGAGGACCTCGGCGATGGTCGCCCGGACGAGGTCGAGGACCAGGCGGGGCCGGTCGTCGGGAGCGGCCTCGTCGAGCTTGCGCACCCACGGCGGGGTGGTGTCCTCGCCGCGTGGGGCCGGGCCGCCGGCCCGGGGCGCGGCTTTCCGCGCGGGGGCCTTGACGAGGCCGCGCAGCAGGGGCGGGACGCGCTCGGCGTCGGTCTGTCCGCGCAGCGCCGTCAGGTCGAGGCGGGCGGGGACGACCACGGCCGGGTCGGCGGCGAGGGCGGCGTCGAAGAGGGCCTGTCCCTCGGCCGCCGCGAGCGGGGCGACGCCGGTCCGGGCGATCCGGGCGAGGTCGGCGGCGCCCAGCTGCCCGGCCATGCCCGCACCGGTCTCCCACAGACCCCAGGCCAGTGAGACCGCGGGCAGCCCTCGGGCCCGCCGGTGCTGGGCGAGGGCGTCCAGGTGGGCGTTGGCGGCGGCGTAGTTGGCCTGCCCCGCGTTGCCGACCAGCCCGGCGATCGAGGAGAACAGGACGAAGGCGTCCAGGTCCAGGTCCGCGGTCAGTTCGTGCAGCAGCAGCGCCGCCTCGGACTTGGGCCTGCGCACCTGCGCGAAGGCCTCATCGGTCAGCGACTCCAGTGTGCCGTCGGCGGTGACGCCGGCCGCGTGCACCACCGCGCGCAGCGGGTGCTCCGGAGGGACGGAGCCGAGCAGCGCGGTGAGCGCGGCCCGGTCAGCGATGTCGCAGGCGACCAGGGAGACCTCGGCGCCGAGCGCGGTGAGCCGTTCCACCAGCTCCGGCGCTCCGGGGGCGTCCGGGCCGCGCCGGCCGGCCAGCAGCAGGCGGCGGACCCCGTACCGGGTGACCAGGTGTTCGGCGACGAGGCCGCCGAGTGCGCCGGTGGCACCGGTGAGCAGGACCGTTCCGGGCCGGATGGACACCTCGCCGCCGGCCGGCGCGCAGAGGGACAGCCGGGGAACGGTCAATGCCCCCTGTCGGAGCGCGAGTTGCGGCTCGTCCGTCGCCAGGGCGGCCGCCAGGGCCGCCTCGGAGGCCGCGGAGCCGTCCGTGTCGACGAGCACGAAGCGCCCCGGGTGTTCCGTCTGGGCGGTGCGGACCAGGCCCCACAGCGGGGCCTGGGCGAGCCCGGCCACCGGCTCGCCGGCCGTCACGGCGGTCGCCTCGCGGGTCACCACGACCAGGCGCCGGTCAAGGTCCCCGGCGGCGGTCCAGGCGCGCAGGTGGGCGAGCAGCCGGACGGGGGTGAGGTCGTCGTCGGCGACCAGCACGCTGTGCGCGGGGCCGTCCTCGGGTACCGCCGGGGCGGTCGCCGGGTCGTACGGCTGCAGCCTCACGACGGTTCCGGAGGGGGCGAGCGGCGTCCAGTCCACGCGGTAGGGCACCCGGGCCGACGGCCGGGCCGCGGCCAGTGCCGCCGGGTCGGCCTCCCGCACCAGCAGCGACCGCGCCGTCAGCACGGGCGCACCCGTCGTGTCGGCGAGGATCACGGCCGTCCGGTCGGGACCGTCCGGCGTCAACCGCACCCGCAGGGAGCGGCCCATGGCGCCGTGCGCGCGGACGCCCGTCCAGGAGAAGGGCACGCGCAGGCCGCCCGACGGGCCGGGGCCGTCCAGGGCGAGCGGGTGCAGGGCCGCGTCCAGCAGGGCGGGGTGCGGTGTGAATCCTTCGTCGGCGCCCAGGGTTTCTTCGTCGGGGGATTCCTCGTCGAGGGTGATCTCGGCGAACCAGGCGTCGTCGCGGCGCCAGGCGCGGCGCAGCCCGCGGAACGGCGGTCCGTACCGGTAGCCGAGGGTGTCGAGCGTGTCGTAGGCGTCGGTGAGGTCCACCGGCTCGCCGTCCGGCGGCGGCCACGCCGCGAGGTCCTGCGCCCCGGCGATCTCCGTGGCGGGGGCGAGGACGCCAGTGGCGTGGCGTGTCCAGCCGTCCCCCTCGGTGGCGGAGTACACGGACAGGCTTCTGCGTCCCTCGCCGTCCGCCTCGGAGACCACCAACTGCAGCCGCACCTCCCCCTCGTCGGGGACCGGCAGCGGCGCCTGGAGGGTGAGTTCCTCCACCTCGGGCGCGTCGGCCTCGCGCCCCGCGAACAGGGCGAGCTCCAGCAGCGCCGTTCCGGGCAGCACGGGCGTCGCGAGCAGCGCGTGCCCGGCCAGCCACGGCTGGGCGTCGAGGGAGATCCGGCCGGTGTAGACGGTGGCCGAGCCGTCGGCGAGCTCGACCGCCGTGTCGAGCAGCGGGTGCGCGAGGCCGCCGTCGCCGGGCCGTACGGCAGCACGTGCCGGCGCGTCGAGCCAGTGGCGCTCGCGCTGGAACGGATAGGTGGGCAGCTGCCCGGCCAAGGCCCCGGCCGCCGCCCCGGGCCGGGCGGCCAGGTCGCCCAGGTCGACGGGGAGCCCCGCGCTCCACAGGGCGCCCAGTGCCTCCGGCACCGTGCGGCCCTCCGGGCGGTCGCGCCGCAGCAGGGGCACGGTCACGGCGTCGGGCAGGGCGTCGGCGGCCAGGGTGGTCAGCACGGCGTCCGGCCCCAGTTCGACGCACACGGTGACGCCGTCCTCGGCCAGGACGCGCAGGCCGTCGGCGAAGCGGACCGTCTCACGGACGTGCCGGACCCAGTGGTCGGGCGAGGCGAGCTCCTCGGCGGTCGCCGCGTGGCCCGTCAGGTCCGAGACGATCGGCATACGCGGCGGACGGAACTCCAGCCCGGCCACGACCTCGCGGAAGGCGGCCAGCATCGGTTCCATCAACGGGGAGTGGAAGGCGTGGTGGACCGTCAGCCGCCGAGCGCGCACGCCGTCCTGGTGCGCCCGCTCGATCAGACGCGTCACCGCCTCCTCGGCGCCGGAAACCACGGTGGCCCGCGGCCCGTTCAGCGCGGCGATGCCGATCTCGGGGCCGAGCCCGTCGAGCAGGGCCCGCGTCCCGTCCTCGGACAGCGCGACGGCCGCCATCGCGCCGCCGGACGGCAGGTCCTGCATCAGCCGGCCGCGTGCGGTGATCAGCGTCGCCGCGTCCGCCAGGGACAGCACCCCGGCCACGTGGGCGGCGGCCACCGAGCCGACGGAGTGCCCGAGCAGGACGTCGGGGCGGACGCCGCGGCTGTCGAGGAGCCGGTGGAGGGCGGTCTCCAGTGCGAACAGGGCGGGCTGGGTGTAGCGGGTGCGGTGCAGGAGTTCGGGGTCGTCGGAGAACACGACGTCCTTCAGCGGACGGTCGAGGTGGTGGTCGAGGGCGGCGCACGCCTCGTCGAACGCCGCCGCGAAGGCCGGTTCGGCGGCGTACAGTTCGCGTCCCATCGCGGCCCGCTGGCTGCCCTGGCCGGTGAACAGGAACGCGGTGCGCGGCTCCCCCGCCGGCACGGCGGCGCCCGCCGTGTCCCCGGCCGCCAGGGCGTCCAGCGCGGCCAGCGCCTCGGCCGGATCGGCGGCCACGAGTGCGGCGCGGTGGTCCAGGGCGGCCCGTCCCGTGGCCAGGGCGTGGGCCGTCGGCCGCAGGTCTGTCGCGGGGCGCGGGGCGAGGAACCGGCCGAGCAGTGCGGCCTGATCGCGCAGGGCCTGCGGGGTGCGGGCGGAGAGCGGGAGGACGACAGGGCCACGGTGGCCGTCGCCGGTCTCCCCCGCCGGTTCGGCCTGCTCGGCCTGTTCGAGGATGACGTGCGCGTTGGTGCCGCTGATGCCGAAGGAGGAGACGGCCGCCCGGCGAGGGCGGTCCTGGGCGGGCCAGGGGCGTTCCCGGTCCAGCAGCTCGACGGCGCCGGCGGTCCAGTCCACGTGCGGGGTGGGTTCGTCGGCGTGGAGGCTGCGGGGCAGCGTTCCGTTCCGCATCGCCATCACCATCTTGATGACGCCGGCGACGCCCGCCGCGGCCTGGGTGTGCCCGATGTTGGTCTTCACGGACCCCAGGAACAGCGGTGCGGCGTCGCCGCGCTCCTGGCCGTAGGCCGCCAGCAGTGCCTGTGCCTCGATCGGGTCGCCGAGCCGGGTGCCGGTCCCGTGCGCCTCGACGGCATCGACGTCGGCCGGGGTGAGGCGCGCGTTGGCGAGGGCCTGACGGATGACGCGTTCCTGGGCGGGGCCGTTGGGCGCGGTCAGCCCGTTGCTGGCGCCGTCCTGGTTCACCGCCGAGCCGCGCAGCACCGCCAGCAC
>NZ_JBHTVQ010000089.1:0-19867 GCF_042792855.1 Streptomyces sp. NPDC056600 | reverse complement strand
CGCCCGGTGTGCCGGGCGGGGCGGAGCTCAGGACCTGGGGGCCCTGCGACCGGGTGAGGTCAGGCGCCCAGCGAGGCCAGGGCCTCGTTCCAGGTGGCGGAGGGGCGCATGACCGCCGCGGCCTTCCGCGGGTCGGGCTGGTAGTAGCCGCCGATCTCGGCCGGCTCGCCCTGCACCGCGTTCAGCTCCTCGACGATCTTCGCCTCGGCGCCGGCCAGCTTCTCGGCCAGCGGCGCGAACGCGGCGGCCAGCTCGGCGTCGTCCTTCTGCGCGGCCAGCTCCTGCGCCCAGTACAGGGACAGGTAGAAGTGCGAGCCGCGGTTGTCGATGCCGCCGACCCGGCGGGTCGGGGACTTGTCCTCGTTGAGGAAGGTCGCCGTGGCGCGGTCCAGCGTGTCGGCCAGGACCTGGGCCTTGGCGTTGCCGGTCACCTTGGCGAACTGCTCAAGGGAGGGGACCAGCGCGAAGAACTCGCCGAGCGAGTCCCAGCGCAGGTAGTTCTCCTTGACCAGCTGCTGCACGTGCTTCGGGGCGGAGCCGCCGGCACCGGTCTCGAAGAGGCCGCCGCCCGCCATCAGCGGGACGACCGACAGCATCTTGGCGCTGGTGCCCAGCTCCAGGATCGGGAAGAGGTCGGTCAGGTAGTCGCGCAGCACGTTGCCGGTCACCGAGATGGTGTCCTCGCCCCGGCGGAGACGCTCGAGCGAGAACGCGGTCGCCTCGACGGGCGCCATGATCTCGATCTGCAGGCCCTCGGTGTCGTGCTCCGGCAGGTAGGCCCGGACCTTCTCGATCAGCTTGGCGTCGTGGGCGCGCTCGGCGTCCAGCCAGAAGACGGCCGGGGCGCCGGTGGCACGGGCGCGGGTGACGGCCAGCTTGACCCAGTCGCGGATCGGGTCGTCCTTGGTCTGGCAGGCGCGGAAGATGTCGCCGGCCTCGACCGGCTGCTCCAGCACGACGTCGCCCTTGGCGTCGACCAGGCGGACGGTGCCCGCCTCGGCGATCTCGAAGGTCTTGTCGTGGGAGCCGTACTCCTCGGCCTTCTGCGCCATCAGGCCGACGTTCGGCACCGAGCCCATGGTCGACGGGTCGTAGGCGCCGTTGGCGCGGCAGTCGTCGATCACGGCCTGGTAGACGCCGGAGTAGCTGGAGTCCGGCAGGACGGCCAGCGTGTCGGCCTCCTGGCCGTCCGGACCCCACATGTGGCCGGAGGTGCGGATCATGGCCGGCATGGACGCGTCGACGATGACGTCCGAGGGGACGTGCAGGTTGGTGATGCCCTTGTCGGAGTCGACCATCGCCAGCGCAGGGCCGTCGGCGAGCTCGGCGTCGAAGGACGCCTTGATCGCGTCACCCTCGGGCAGGGCCTCCAGGCCCTTCCAGATGCCGCCCAGACCGTCGTTGGGGGAGAGGCCGGCGGCGGCCAGCTGCTCGCCGTACTGCGCGAAGGTCTTCGGGAAGAAGGCGCGCACCACGTGACCGAAGACGATCGGGTCGGAGACCTTCATCATCGTGGCCTTGAGGTGCACGGAGAACAGGACGCCCTCCTCCTTGGCGCGGGCGACCTGCGCGGTCAGGAACTCGCGCAGCGCGGCGGCGCGCATCACGGAGGCGTCGACGACCTCGTTCTCGAGGACCGGCACCGACTCGCGCAGCACCTTGGTCTCGCCGGAGGCGGTGACCAGCTCGATGCGCAGCGAACCCGCCTCGGAGATCACGGCGGACTTCTCGGTGGAGCGGAAGTCGTTCTCGCCCATGGTCGCGACGTTGGTCTTCGAGTCCGAGGACCAGGCGCCCATGCGGTGCGGGTGGTTCTTGGCGTAGTTCTTCACCGAGGCGGGGGCACGGCGGTCGGAGTTGCCCTCGCGCAGCACCGGGTTGACCGCGGAGCCCTTGACCTTGTCGTAGCGGGCGCGGATGTCGCGCTCCTCGTCGGTCTTCGGGTCGTCCGGGTAGTTCGGCAGCTCGTAACCCTGCGCCTGAAGCTCCGCCACGGCGGCCTTCAGCTGCGGGATGGACGCCGAGATGTTCGGCAGCTTGATGATGTTGGCCTCGGGCGTCTTGGCCAGCTCGCCGAGCTCCGCCAGGGCGTCCGGGATCCGCTGGTCCTCTCGGAGGTACTCCGGGAAGAGCGCGAGGATGCGGCCCGCCAGCGAGATGTCACGGGTCTCCACGGGGACACCCGCCTGCGCGGCGTACGCCCGCACGACCGGCAGGAACGAGTACGTCGCCAGGGCCGGCGCCTCGTCGGTGTGCGTATAGATGATGGTCGAGTCAGTCACCGGGTGCTCCGCTCCACGTCTGCAACATTGCTCGACATCAAGATATCTCGTGATCGGGGCGACGCGACCCCCGGCCCGCCCTTCGGTCCCCGGACGCGCCCGGACACACGCCGACGGCCGTGGCCCCGGGGCACACCCCGGGGTTACGGCCGTCGCCGTGCGGCGCCCGCGGTCAGACGCGCTGGTGCGGCATGGACGCCAGGTCCTCCCGTCGCACGGTGACGTCGTGCTGCGGCGGCGGCACGCCGATTCCCTCCGCCCGGAAGCGGCGGTGCAGGCGCTTGATGAACTCGTGCTTGATCCGGTACTGGTCGCTGAACTCGCCGACGCCCAGGATCACCGTGAAGTTGATCCGCGAGTCCGCGAAGGTGTGGAAGCGGATCGCGGGCTCGTGCTCCGGCACCGCGCCCTCCACGTCCTTCATCACCTCGGTGACGACCTCCGCGGTCACCCGCTCCACGTGCTCCAGGTCGCTGTCGTAGCCGACTCCCGCCTGGACCATGATCGTCATGTCCTCGCCGGGGCGGCTGAAGTTGGTCATGTTGGTGCCGGCGAGCTTCCCGTTCGGGATGATCACCAGGTTCTGCGACAGGTTGCGGATGGTGGTCTGCCGCCAGTTGATGTCGACGACGTACCCCTCCTCGCCGCTGGTCAGCCGGATGTAGTCACCGGTCCGCACGGTCCGCGAGGCGAGGATGTGGATCCCGGCGAACAGGTTGGCCAGCGTGTCCTGCAACGCGAGCGCCACCGCCAGACCACCCACCCCCAGGGCCGTCAGCAGCGGCGCGATGGAGATGCCCAGGGACTGGAGGATCACCAGGAAGCCCAGCGCCACCACCGAGACCCGGGTGATGTTCACGAAGATCGACGCGGACGAGGCCACCCCGGACCGCGACTGGGTGATCGCCCCGACCATCCCGCCCACCCCGCGGGCCACCGTCAGCGTCACCACGGTGATCATCACCACGGTCAAGCCCTGGTTGACCGTCCGGCCCACCACCCGCGTCAGCGGCAGCAGGGCCGCGGCCGCCGCGAGGCCGCCGAGCACCGCCGCCCACGGCACCATGGTGCGCAGCGCGCCGACGATCACGTCGTCGCCCTCCCAGCGGGTGCGTTCCGCGTGCCGGCCCAGCCAGCGCATCAGCATCCTCGCCAGCAGCGCCAGCACCAGGCCGGCGCCCACCGCGACGCCCGCGCGGATCAGGTCCTGCAACTCCAGCGCCCGGTTCACCGGACGTCTCCGGGGCTCGCCGCCGGACGGAGGGGGAGTCTCGTCACGTTGTCACCTGTTCGCATCTCCGGGGACGGTTCGGCCCGCCGCCCGGCCGACCGCGCGCCCGGGCGGGGCGCCCTCATCCTGCCGCACCCGGCCGACGCCCCGTCATCGGGCCTGCTCGGCAGGGGCCTTGGCCCCACGAACCGGCCCGCCGACCCCGCGGCGTGCGTCGACCGCGGGAAAGGCATTGACCTCGACCAAGCTGGAGGTTCTACCGTTCCGGGCATGAGTATGGAGACCACCGCCTGGACGCAGCTCCACAGCGTGATGAACGCCGACGAGCAGGCGCGCCACCGACCCCTCGCCCGCGCCACCCTGCGCCGCGTGGCCGCGTTCGCCCGCCCCCACCGCCGCCGGATCGCGCTCTTCCTGCTGCTCGGGGTGGCCACCGCGCTCCTCGCGGTGGCCGCGCCCGTCCTCGCCGGACACGTCGTCGACACGATCGTCTCCGGCGGCGACGAGAGCCGGGTCGTGCGCCTCGCCCTGCTGATCGCGCTGATCGCCGTGGTGGAGGCCGGCCTCGGCGTCCTCGCCCGCCGCCTGTCCGCCACCCTCGGTGAGGGCCTGATCCTCGACCTGCGCACGGCCGTCTTCGACCACGTGCAGAGGATGCCCGTCGCCTTCTTCACCCGCACCCGCACCGGGGCGCTGGTCAGCCGCCTCAACAACGACGTCATCGGCGCCCAGCGGGCCTTCAGCAACACCCTGTCCGGCGTGGTCAGCAACCTGGTCACCCTGGTGCTCACCCTCGCCGTGATGCTCACCCTCTCCTGGCAGATCACCCTGCTCGCCCTGGTGCTCCTGCCGGTCTTCGTGATCCCGGCCCGGCGCATGGGCTCGATGATGGCCCGCCTCCAGCGCGAGGCCGCCCACCACAACGCGGCCATGGGCACACGGATGACCGAGCGCTTCTCCGCCCCCGGCGCCACCCTGGTCAAGCTCTTCGGCCGCCCCGAGGAGGAGTCCGCCGAGTTCGCCGAGCGCGCCCGCCGGGTCCGCGACATCGGCATCCGCACCGCCACCGCGCAGTCCGTCTTCATGACCGCCCTCACCCTGGTCTCCGCGCTCGCGCTGGCCCTCGTCTACGGGCTCGGCGGCTGGTTCGCGCTGCGCGGCAGCCTGGAACCGGGCGCGGTGGTCGCCCTCGCCCTGCTGCTGACCCGCCTCTACGCCCCGCTCACCTCGCTGGCCGGCGCCCGCGTCGAGGTGATGACGGCCCTGGTCAGCTTCGAGCGGGTCTTCGAGGTGCTCGACCTCGAGCCGCTGGTCCGTGACCGCCCGGACGCCCGCGCCGTGCCGGACGGCCCGCTGTCCGTCGAGTTCGAGGACGTGCGGTTCGCCTACCCGTCGGCCGACAAGGTCTCGCTGGCCTCCCTGGAGGAGGTCGCCGCCCTCGACACCCGCGGCGGCGAGGAGGTCCTGCACGGCATCTCCTTCCGCGCCGAGCCCGGACAGACCGTCGCCCTGGTCGGCTCCTCCGGCGCCGGCAAGTCCACCGTCGCACAGCTGCTGCCGCGCCTGTACGACGCCGACTCCGGGGCGGTACGGGTGGGCGGCGTCGACGTCCGCGACCTCGGCGCCGCCTCGCTGCGCGGGGCGGTCGGCATGGTCACCCAGGACGGCCACCTCTTCCACGACACGGTCCGCGCCAACCTGCTGCTCGCGCGGCCCGAGGCCGGCGAGGACGAGCTGTGGGAGGTGCTGCGCCGCGCCCGCCTGGAGGACCTGGTCCGCTCCCTGCCCGACGGGCTGGACACCGTGGTGGGGGAGCGGGGGTACCGGCTCTCCGGCGGCGAACGCCAGCGGATGACCATCGCCCGGCTGTTGCTGGCCCGCCAGCGGGTGGTCCTCCTCGACGAGGCCACGGCCCACCTCGACAACACCTCCGAGGCGGCCGTCCAGGAGGCGCTCGCCGAGGCGCTCGAGGGGCGCACCGCCGTGGTGATCGCCCACCGGCTCTCCACGATCCGCGATGCCGACCTGATCCTGGTCGTGGAGGACGGCCGGGTCGTCGAGCGCGGCGGCCACGACGAACTCCTCGCCCGCGGCGGCCGGTACGCCGAGCTCCACCGGGCCCGCGGGGAGTCGGCCGCGCCGGTCGCCGAGGCGGCCGTCTGACCGCCGCGGGAGCCGGGGGCGGGACCTCCCGGGCGCCCGCCGGGCACCCCGGACCACCGGACGCCGTGTCCGCCGCGCGGTCCGACCGAGGGCCGGCTACGGCGTCCCGGGGTGCCCGGCGCGCGGCGGCTACGGCGTCCCGGAGTGTCCGGCGGGCGGCGGATACGGCGTCGGGGTGAGTGGGGCGGCCCGGAACGGGCAGGCGTGGAAGGAGTCCAGATGCCGGCGCGGCGCCGCCGGCGCCGACTGGATGGGAGACGAAGTCATGACCGAGCCGTTCCCCGCGCCCGGTCCCGCCCCCGACCCGGGGCCCGGACCGGACCCGTTCCCCGACCCCGTGCCCGAGCCCGGCCCCAATCCGGTGCCGGCGCCCGCACCGCCCGGACCGCCACCGCCGGGGCCGACACCCCCGCCACCGGGCCCCAGGCCCACGCCGCCCGGGCCGGGCCCCACGCCGCCGGATCCCGCCCCCGTCCCACCGGGGCCCGCACCCTCGCCCGTCCCGCGGCCGCCCGGACCGGAACCCGTGCCCGACCCGGAACCGGGCCCGCCGCGCTCGGGCAGGCCCGGGCTGTGACGTGAACCTCAGGGGCGTCCGGCGCTTTCGCGCCAGGCGCCCCTCCCGGCGTCCACCCGGGCATATTCGTCCGGCGATATCCGTCAACAGGGGGTTTACCGGCATCCGGACCGCCACAGGCGTCCGAATACCTTCTTGTGACCCTCTGTCACTGCGCTTACGTTCTGTGTCTCCTGCAGCGTGTCGAGGAGGCACCGATGGCCGCACGCGGCCGGCACCGCCGGTACCAGCCCAACAGACTCAACCGGGCGTCGCTCAGCGTCACCGCAGGTGGCGCGGGCCTCGCGCTCCCGCTGGTCGCCGCCGGCACCGCCGACGCCGCGGACGCGGCCACCTGGGACCGGGTGGCCGCCTGCGAGGCGAGCGGCGACTGGGACATCAACACCGGCAACGGCTACTACGGCGGGCTCCAGTTCAGCCAGTCCACCTGGGAGGCCTTCGGCGGCCGCGCCTACGCGTCGCGCGCCGACCAGGCCACCCGCGCGGAGCAGATCGCCGTCGCCGAGAAGGTGCTCAAGGTCCAGGGGCCCGGCGCCTGGCCGGTCTGCTCGCAGCGCGCCGGGCTCGCCCGGGGCGGCCCCGCCCCCGACCCCGGCAGCGGATCGGGCGGCACGGCGAGACCCGCGTCCGGGAAGAAGGCCGGCTCGGGCACTCCCGCCAAGGCCGGCGGCTCCGCCGCCGCGTCCGGCTCCGCGACGTCGGACTCCCGGTCGGGCGCGAGCGGCGACGACAAGAAGGACGTCCGGCCGCAGACCACGCCCCAGTCCCGGGCCGGCAAGGCCGACATGTACACCGTCGTCCGCGGGGACAGCCTCTCCGGCATCGCGGACGCCCGCGAGGTCCAGGGCGGCTGGCAGTCCCTCTACGAGGCCAACCGCTCGACGGTGGGCTCCGACCCCGACCTGATCATGCCGGGCCAGCGACTGCGGATGCCGGACACCGCCCGCCCCGGACCGCCCGCACAGCAGAAGCCGCGGAGCGGGGCCAAGGCCGGCGAACAGCGCACCGAGCAGAAGACGCCCCAGGCCAAGAAGCCCCGGTCCGAGAAGCCCGCCCCGCAGAAGACCGGGCAGCACAAGAGCGAGGGGAAGAAGACCGAGGCCCGCCCCGCCGCGACCCGCAACCGGGTGGCCCCCGTGGACGCCGCCCTCGGCACCGCCTACCGGGCCCACGGCTCCTCGTGGTCGAAGGGCTACCACACCGGCGTCGACTTCCCGGTGCCGACCGGCACCGCCGTGAAGTCCGTCGGCGCGGGACAGGTCGTCACGGCCGGCTGGGGCGGGTCCTTCGGCTACCAGGTGGTGGTCCGGCACGCCGACGGGCGCTACTCGCAGTACGCCCACCTGTCCGCGATCTCCGTACGGTCCGGTCAGTCGGTGACCGCGGGGCAGCGCCTCGGACGCTCCGGCTCCACCGGCAACAGCTCCGGCCCGCACCTGCACTTCGAGGTGCGCACCGGCCCGGGCTTCGGCAGCGACGTCGACCCCCTGGCCTACCTGCGGGCGGGCGGCGTCGCCATCTGAACGCGCTCCGGGCCGCGGCGGTCCCCGCCCGGCCCGGAACTCCCGTCCCACTCCGAGGACCCCTCGTCCGACGGCGTCCGGTCCGGGGCCGCCGGTTCCGCGGGCTCCCGCTCGCCGGACGCCTGCGCCGGCACCTCGGCGTGGGCGCGCCCCACCGAGAGCAGGACCAGCCCCGCCGCCGCGACCACGCCGCAGCCGGTGGCCAGCACCGCCCCCAGCGCGCCCATGCGGAACGACTCGCCGAACAGGACCAGACCCACGACCGTGGCGGCCACCGGGTTGACCACCGTCAGTGTCGCCAGCGGCGCGTGCAGGCCGCCGGCGTGGTAGGCCGACTGCGACAGCAGGAGGCCCGCCGCCGACAGGGCCACCACCGCCACGACCGAGGGCAGGCCCGACAGGACCAGCCCGTCGGACTGGTCGGCGGCCACCGCCTTGGTGAAGACCGAGCCGAGGCCGAAGGCGATGCCCGACCCGGTGGCCAGCGCGGCGGCCCGGACCGCCGGATGCGTGCCGGCGCCCTTCGCCACCGCCATCAGCACCGCGAGCACGACGGCGGTGACGACCACCAGCACGATCCGCTCGCCGCCCGTGGGCGTGCGGGTGCCCGAGCCGGAGACCAGCGCCAGCAGCCCCGCCAGCCCGGCGGTGGCCAGGAACGCCCCGCGCCAGGCCGTCCGGTCGCCCGCCGCGCGGCCCACGAAGAGTGCGGCCATCGGGAGCGCGAACACGATGGTCAGCGCGCCCATCGGCTGCACCACGCTGAGCGGACCGAGCGCCAGCGCGGCGACGTGCAGCCCCGCGCCCACACCGTTGAGCGCCACCGCCGCCCACCACACGAGGTCACCCAGCGGCAGGGAGCCGTTGCGGCGGACCGCGACGCGCTCCTGCACGATCGCCCCGCCGGCGTACGCCACGGCGGAGACGAGCGAGAGGACCACGGACCACATCAGGGGGCTCATCGGCCGCGCTCCGCGTGTCGCCGCGGCGTTCGTATCTGCTGCACGGACCACATCGTGCCGGTCATGCCCACCTCCGTCGTCGTACCGGAGGCGTTCTTCCGTCCTTCACGGGTCCTCCTGATGGTGGAGTACCCGGAAAGATCCGATCCTCCCCCGGACGGGTGACACGGCCTTGCTCCCACGGCAGGATTGGCAGGTCACAGGGCGGGGCACTCGGATCATGACCTAAGGGGTGGGTGAACCGGTGAGAGGAGCGGCGATGCGTCGTGGTGGGCCAACCGTACTCGGCATCGTGCTGGCGGGCGGCGAGGGCAAGCGACTGATGCCGCTGACGGCGGACCGCGCCAAGCCGGCCGTCACGTTCGGCGGGACCTACCGTCTCGTGGACTTCGTGCTGTCCAACCTCGTGAACGCGGACATCCGGCACATCGCCGTGCTGACCCAGTACAAGTCGCACTCGCTGGACCGCCACATCACCACCACCTGGCGCATGTCCAGCCTGCTCGGCAACTACGTCACCCCCGTGCCCGCCCAGCAGCGCCTGGGCAAGCAGTGGTACCAGGGCAGCGCCGACGCGATCCACCAGTCGCTGAACCTGATCCGCGACGAGGAGCCCGACTACGTCGTCGTCTTCGGCGCCGACCACGTGTACCGCATGGACCCCCGCGAGATGCTGCGCCAGCACATCGAGAGCGGAGCGGGCGCGACGGTGGCCGGCATCCGGGTGCCGCGCTCGGAGTCGTACCAGTTCGGCGTGATCACCCCGGCCGCCGACGGCCGCACCGTCGAGCGCTTCCTGGAGAAGCCGGCCGACCCGCCGGGCCTGCCCGACGACCCGGACTCCATCCTCGCCTCCATGGGCAACTACATCTTCACCACCAGCGTGCTGGTGGAGGCCCTGCACCGGGACGCCGAGAACGAGGACTCCGACCACGACATGGGCGGCGACATCCTGCCCATGCTCACCGCGAGCGGCGACGCCGCCGTCTACGACTTCAGCACCAACCACATCCCCGGCGAGACCAAGCGCGACCAGGGCTACTGGCGGGACGTCGGAACCATCGACGCCTACTACGACGCCCACATGGACCTGCTGGCCGACCGGCCGGTGTTCAACCTGTACAACCGCGACTGGCCCATCTACACCCACCACCCGATGCTCTCCCCGGCCCGCTTCAGCGCCGGCGGCAACGCCACCGAGTCGATCGTCAGCCCCAGCTGCCTCATCAAGGGCCAGGTCACGCGCTCGGTGCTCTCCCCGGGCGTGGTCGTCGAGCCGGACGCCGTGGTGCAGAACTCCGTGATCCACGACAACGTCCGCATCGGCCGGGGCGCCGTCGTCCGCAACGCCATCCTCGACAAGAACATCGACGTCCCGCCGGGCGCCACCATCGGCGTCAACCCGGAGCGCGACGCCGAGCTGTACACCGTCTCCGACAACGGCGTGGTGGTACTCGGGAAGGCGCAGCCGGTCCCCGCCCCCCAGTGACACCCCGTGTGACGCTCGACGCCTCCGCCGTCGCTCATTTGGCGGACGTCGGCGGCCCTCAGTATCCTCGCCACCTGGTGGGACAGAATCGCGACGACGATCCGCGACACGGCTCCCACCGCCTTCATGTGGGAGCCGCGCGGTCACTCGATCGAGCTACGCGGCTGAGCGAGTGACGCGAGGAACGCAGCGGCGATGACGGTGACGGACGACGGCCAGGGCACTGCCACGCACGACCTGGGGGAGAGCGGGAACGGTTCGGCGAGGATCCCCTCCCAGCAGGACCACGGCGCGGAGGACCGGGGCACGGAGGGCTGGGGTCCGGGCATCGACCCGGAGCGCCTGGCCGTCTGCCTGGGCGTGCTCGAGGAGCTCGACCGGATAGAGGTCGACCACCCCGACGCCGTCGCGGTCCGCCGCGCCACCTCGCACATCTACCGGACGGTCAAGCAGCGCCGCCGCCAGGAGCGCCGCGCCGCCAAGACCGCCCACGACCGCGCCGTCACCGAGGCCACCGCCACCGGCTCCGCGCAGCGCATCGACGACGAGACGGCCGGCGTCCTGCCGTCCTCCTCCGTCGACGAGGGACGCCGGATCGCCGGCGTGCTGCAGCGCCCCCGCTCCTGCTACACCTGCAAGGACCGCTACGTCGAGGTCGACTACTTCTACCACCAGCTCTGCCCGCGGTGCGCGGACGAGAACCGGTCCCGCCGTGACGCCCGCACCGACCTGACCGGGCGGCGCGCGCTGCTCACCGGCGGCCGGGCCAAGATTGGCATGTACATCGCGCTGCGCCTGCTGCGGGACGGCGCGCACACCACGGTCACCACCCGCTTCCCCAACGACGCCATCCGCCGCTTCAAGGCGATGCCGGACAGCGACGAGTGGATCCACCGCCTCGACATCGTCGGCATCGACCTGCGCGACCCCGCCCAGGTCGTCGCGCTGGCCGACTCGGTGACGGCCCAGGGTCACCTGGACATCCTGATCAACAACGCCGCCCAGACCGTGCGGCGCTCCCCGCAGGCCTACAGCGAACTGCTGGCCGCAGAATCGGCGCCGCTGCCGAAGGGCGAGCTGCCCGCCGCCCGGGTGATCGGCGCGTTCGGCTCCGGCGCCGTCGCCGCGCTGCCGGTCTCCGGCGGCGGGGCGATCAGCGCCCAGGACGTCACCGACCTCGCGCTGGTCTCCGGCTCGGCCTCGCTGGAGCGGATCGCCGCCGGCACCGCCATCGACGCGGGCGGTCTCGTCCCCGACCTGCACGACACCAACAGCTGGGTGCAGTCCGTCGAGCAGGTCACCCCGGTGGAGCTGCTCGAGGTCCAGCTGTGCAACTCCACCGCGCCGTTCATCCTCATCAGCCGGCTGCGCGAGGCGATGTCCGCCTCCCCGAACCGCCGGACCTACATCGTCAACGTCTCCGCGATGGAGGGCGTCTTCGACCGCGGCTACAAGGGCGCGGGACACCCGCACACCAACATGGCCAAGGCCGCGCTGAACATGCTGACGCGCACCAGCGCCCAGGAGATGTTCGAGAAGGACCGCATCCTGATGACGGCCGTCGACACCGGCTGGATCACCGACGAGCGCCCGCACCCGGACAAGGTGCGCCTGGCCGAGGCCGGTTTCCACGCGCCGCTGGACCTGGTCGACGGCGCGGCCCGGGTCTACGACCCGATCGTGCGCGGCGAGGCGGGCGAGGACCTGTACGGGGTCTTCATGAAGGACTACGCGCCCGGCAAGTGGTGACCCGGTCCGGGGCGGCCGGGAGGCGGCCGGCAGCCGGCCGGAGGGCCGGGGTGACTCGTCGGACGTGAGACGGTAACGCAAAGTTTTCGGCGCTATCGAGCGGGAGTCCGCTCATTTGGTTACTCTGGTGGTGACGGACGTCGCGGCGGGGCCGCACCTGCCCCCCACGGTCCGCCGCCGGACAGGCCGGGCACGCCGGTCTGCCCGAGAAGAGATGCCGGCGCCACCGCGCTCGAACGGCCTCCCTACCGACCCGCACCCGGGAGGCGCCCGGGCGCCGAGCACAACGACGGCGCCGCGCCTCGAGGGTGACCCAACATGAGGAGTGCGCGGTGACACCGGAGAAGACGACGTCCAGCACGATCGCGAGCGAGCGGCCCGTCGGCCGAGGCCCGGCCAACGGTGACGGCCCCCTGGGCAGCCTGGAGGTGTGGGCCCGTTCCGCGCCCATCAGGCTGGCCGGCTACGAGGACGACCTCGCCGAGCCCCACATCCTGCCCAGCGTCGACTGACGGCCGTCGGCGACAGCGACGCCGAACGGCACGACGCGGGAACAGCGACGCGAGAACAGTGCGGGGCGAACGGCGGCCGGGCCACCACCGGCCGCCGTTCGCCGTGTCCGGGCGGTCAGGACGGCCGGGTGGTCGGCAGGAATCAGGACAGCCGGGTGGGCGGCAGGAAGTCGCGCACGTACTCGCGCACCCAGTACACGCCCTCGGCGCGCCGCTCGGCACGGGTGGCGAACCGGTAACGGAAGAGCCGGGCGCGGATCCAGCGCGGCGGCGAGGTGGGCGGGAAGGGCGAGTGCCGCAGCAGCCGCAGTGTGTCCCGGTCGCCCTCGAGCAGTTTCTCCACCAGTGCCGTGAACCAGCGGGCCGGCACCGGCGACAGGGCCAGGAACCACATCAGCCAGTCCAGTCGCAGGTGGTACGGGGCGAACTGCCGCGGCCGGCGCCGCACGTCGCCCGGCTTGCCCCGGAACTCGTAGGCGCGCCAGTCGGAGTCGTGGCGCGGCCGCTCGTCGTCCGTCCCCTCCACCACCACCTCGTGCCGCACCCGGGTCACGCTGCCGAACGCCCCGTAGGTGTTGACCAGATGCAGCGGGTCGAAGGAGCGGTTCATCGCCTGACCGCGGGAGAGCAGGTTGCGCGCCGGTTTCCGGCTCAGCCACAGCAGCCCCGCGGCCACCGCGAGAACGGTGATCTCGTACCAGAGCGGTGCTCCCGGATCGCGGCGGGGCGCGGCGCCCCACGGCCAGGCGATCGCGGGCAGCGCGATCACCACCGTCAGCCAGTTGAGCCAGGCGAAGTTGCCCGAGGCGATCAGCCACAGCTGGGTGACGACCATGAGCGCGGCGGCCCAGGAGGCGACCGGCTGCGGGGTGAACAGCAGGAACGGCACCGCCAGCTGGGTGACGTGGTTGGCGGCCGCCTCCACCCGGTGCAACGGGCGCGGCAGAAGGTGGAACAGACGGCTCAGCGGCCCGGGCATCGGCTGCGTCTCGTGGTGGTGGTACAGGCAGGTGAGCCGGCGCCAGCACTCGTCGCCGCGCATCTTGATCAGCCCGGCGCCGAACTCCAGCCGGAAGAGCAGCCAGCGCAGCAGGAACAGCACCACCACCGGAGGGCCCACCTCGTCGTTGCCCAGCAGCACCGCGAGGAAGCCGGTCTCCAGCAGCAGTGACTCCCAGCCGAAGGCGTACCAGGTCTGACCGATGTTCACGACCGACAGGTACAGCGACCACGGGAGCAGCCACAGCAGCATCGACGCCCACAACGGCACCAGGTCGGCCGCTCCGGCCAGCAGGGCCGCCGAGACGGCGCACCCGGTCCAGGCGCAGGCGGCGAAGAGCCGGTCGGAGAAGCGCAGCCGGAACAGGGTCGGCGCCTGCCGCCAGGTCGTCCGCCTCAGGAACCGGGGTGCGGGGGTCAGGCCGCGCTCCCCGATCAGCGGCCGGAACTGCAGGGCGGCGGCGAGGAAGGCCACCAGGTAGACGGCGGCAAGGCCCCGCTGGAGGACCAGCCGGCCCGTCCAGTACTCCGGTGCGGTGAACCACTCCACGACCTCGCTCCTCCTTCCCGGCCGCCTCCGGGAGTCCCCGGGACCGGCCGGCCGTGACGCCCGCTTCCGTTTGCGTGACCGCACCCGACGCGGCAGACAATGGTGACGAAGTGCCCCGAACCGAGTGGGAGGACACCGTGCGCGCACCGATCAGGGTCGCCGTCGTCGCCTGCGCCGTGCCGCTCGCGCTGCTCGGCGCCTCGCCCGCGGGGGAGCGTACCGGCGGGAGCGACGCCGAGCGGGCCCCTGGACCGGAGCGCGGGGTCGTCGAGGGCGGGACGGTGTCAGGAGTGACCCCGGGCGGGGTCGCCGTCGTGGACGCGGAGAGCGTCTTCGGCAGCCCCACCGATGTCTTCGGTGGCTGAGCGGGGTCCCCGCCGGAGACGGGCCGGGGTGGAGAGCGATTCGAAGAAACGGACAAATGCTGGCAAGGTGGTCTCCATGGTTGATGGGGACGCCGAGGAGACGCTCCCGGAGGAGTGGCCCGCCGGCCCCGAGCCGATCCTGGCGCTCAATCGCATGGGCACCTTCGACTGGGACCTCGAGACGGACGTGTTCAGCATGGACGCCCGGGCCCACGAGATCTTCGACCTGCGCCCCGAGGAGTTCGACGGCACCGCGAACGGCCTCAGCCCCCGGGTGCCCTCCACCGAGGCCGTCCGCCTCGACGAGACGGTCACCCGGGCGATGAAGGGGGGAGCCGAGAACTACGGCGGCTACTTCCGGGTCCGGCGCCGCGACGGAAGCATGCGCTGGACGCACACCCAGGGCTACATCCGGCGCGACGACAAGGGCCGGCCCCGCCGCGTCATCGGCATCGTCCGCGACGCCACCCAGGAGCTGCGGGAGAGCGAGGCCCGGCTCGAGCAGGCCGTCGAGGACGAGGCGCGCCGCCGCCAGACCGACGTCGTCCAGGGCCTCACCGCCGCCCTCTCGGCCGCCCGCACCGTCCGCGACGTGCTGCGCGTGCTCGGCGAGGCCCACCAGCGGACCCCGCTGGGGGTCTCCCTGGTGGTCCTCGGCCTGGTGGAGGGCGACCGCGTCGTGCTGGTCACCGAGGAGCCCCAGGACGCCGTCCCCGGGGTCCGCATCACCCGGGTGGACGAGCCGTACCCGATGAGCGAGGTGGTCCGCACCCTGCAGCCCCGCTACATCGAGTCCGCAGAGGAGTTCGCGGTCAACTACCCGATCCTGTGGGAGAAACTGGTCCCCCTCCAGATCACCGCGGGCGCGTACCTGCCGCTGATCGCCGAGGGGAAGGCGGTCGGCGCCGTGGGCCTGCTCTACAGCGGCCGCCGGACCTTCACCCCGCAGGACAGGGCGCTGTTCGGCGCGCTCGGCGGGAGCGTGGCCCAGAGCCTGCAGCGCGCCATGCTCTACGAGCAGCAGATGGACCTCGCGCAGGGACTCCAGCAGGCCATGCTGCCCCGCACCATCCCCAGCGTGCCCGGCGCCGACATCGCCGTCCGCTACCGCTCCGCCGCCGCCGGGCGCGACATCGGCGGCGACTGGTACGACCTGATCCCGCTCCCCGGCGGCCGGGTCGGCGCCGTCATCGGCGACGTCCAGGGCCACGACACCCACGCCGCCGCCGTCATGGGCCAGCTGCGGATCGTGCTGCGCGCCTACGCGGCCGAGGGCCACACGCCGGGCACCGTGATGGCCCGCGCCTCCGTCTTCCTCCACGAGCTGGACACCGACCGCTTCGCCACCTGCCTGTACGCCGAGGTCGACCCGACCACCGGGGTGGTCAAGATGGTGCGCGCCGGTCACCTCGACCCGATCCTGCGCGGTGGCGACGGGACCTGCCGGCGGATCCCCGTCGAGGGCGGGCTGCCGCTGGGACTGTCCGCCGAGTTCGGCGCGCTCACCTACCCGGTCACCACCTTCGAGCTCTCCACCTTCCAGACGCTGGTGCTCTGCACCGACGGCCTGGTCGAGCTCCCGGGCGACGACCTCTCCGTCGGCCTGCGCGAGCTGATGGACTACATCGCGGAGGGCCCCGACGACGTCCGAGGGCTCGCCGACGCGCTGATCGACCGGGCCGACCGCAGGGGCGGCGACGACGACGTCGCCGTCCTGCTGCTGCGCCGCCGCGGCCCCGGCCGGCAGCGCAGCGGCGGGCAGTTGCGGCAGGAGGTCGTGCCCGGCGACCCGGACGCGCTCGCCGAGACCCGCCACATGATCCGCGCGGCGGTGCGTGCCTGGGGCACCGTGGAGCGGGCCGACGAGATCGAACTGGCGGCGGACGAGCTGATCACCAACGCCCTGATGCACACCGAGGGGTGTGCCACCGTCACCCTGCGGGTGCTGCTCGGGTCGCAGCGGCTGCTGAGGATCGAGGTGGAGGACACCTCCAGCGCCCTGCCGCACCGGCGCGACCCAGGCCCGGTGGGCATGAGCGGCCGGGGGCTGATGCTGGTCGACCTGCTCGCCGACAGCTGGGGCGTCGAGGCCCGCGGCGGCGGCAAGTGCGTGTGGTGCGAGTTCTCGATGACGTGACCCGAACCCGAGTAGGGCGGCGCCGGCCCGTCCCGCGACCCCCGTCCCGCCGCGTCGGCGCGGGCGGCCCGCGGCGCACCGTGGCAGGCTGGGGGTATGCCCGAACTGCCGGAGGTGGAGGCCCTCAGGGACTTCCTCCAGGACCACCTGGTCGGGCGGGAGATCACCCGCGTGCTCCCGCTCGCCGTCAGCGTGCTGAAGACCTACGACCCGCCGCCCTCGGCCCTGGAGGGGCGCACGGTGGCCGCGGTGCACCGGCACGGCAAGTTCCTGGACCTCGCCACGGCCGACGGAGGGCCGCGTCTGGTGACCCACCTGGCCCGGGCCGGCTGGCTGCGGTGGTACGACAGCCTCCCCGTCACTCCTCCCCGCCCCGGCAAGAGCCCGATCGCCCTGCGGACCGCGCTGGACGACGGACAGGGCTTCGACCTCACCGAGGCCGGCACGCAGAAGCGGCTCGCCGTGTACGTGGTCCACGATCCCGCCGAGGTCCCCGGCGTCGCGAGCCTGGGACCCGACCCGCTCGCCGACGACTTCGACGAGGCCCGGTTCGCCGGACTGCTGGCGGGGGAGCGGCGGCAGCTGAAGGGCGCGCTGCGCGACCAGAGCCTGATCGCCGGCGTCGGCAACGCCTACAGCGACGAGATCCTGCACGCCGCGCGGATGTCCCCGTTCAAGCTCACCGGTTCGCTGACGCCCGAGGAGACCCACCGGCTCCACGAGGCGCTGCGCTCGACGCTCACCGAGGCGGTGGAACGCTCCCGCGGGGTGGCCGCCGGACGGCTGAAGGCCGAGAAGAGGAGCGGCATGCGGGTGCACGGCAGGACCGGCGAACCCTGCCCGGTCTGCGGGGACACCGTCCGCGAGGTGTCCTTCAGCGATTCCTCGCTGCAGTACTGCCCCACCTGCCAGACCGGAGGCCGTCCACTGGCCGACCGGCGTCTGTCGCGCCTGCTCAAGTGACGCGGACCAGCACGTGACTCAGAACAGGTGGATGGCGAGGTGGCTGAGCGGCAGGCCCAGCTGCCAGGCCGGGGTCCACCGCTGCGGCCCGTCGTCCCCGGGCACCGGACCGCCGCCGGGCACCGCGTCCAGGTCCGGGGCGAGCAGCTCGGTCTCCTCCAGCCAGCGCCAGGCGGCCAGGGCCAGCCGCAGGTCCGGGCCCGGCAGGCCGCCCCGCTCGGCGGCCTGCCCGGTCAGCGCGTCCAGCCGCTCGCGCACCCAGTCCTGCCACGGCTGGTCGTAGGCGGTCAGGGAACGCCAGGTCTCCAGCCGGGTCACCACCTGGACGCCACTCAGCTCGCCCTCCAGGTCGGAGAGGAACACCGTCAGCGCCAGCGCCTCCCGCCCCGCCCGGTACTCGAACGAGGTCGGCGGCATCAGGTCCCCGGACCGCAGCAGCTCCTCGGCGATGTACTCGGCGTACAGCCACGCCATCGGCACCGTCAGCCCGTCGGGCTCCGCGCGTCCTTCTCCTGTGTCCACCATGACTGCCTGCCTTCCTCCGGCCGTCCGCAACGAACCGATGGGAACAGCCGATTACTCAACCATGGTCATCGGCAAGGCGCTTTAAGAAGGCTTGACCGTGACGTCGGTTTCACCGCAGGTCGGGTGCGTAGCCGGGAAGCACCCTTCGCAGGGCCCGCAAGGCATAGTACGCACGGGACTTGACCGTTCCGGCAGGTATGCCGAGCGCGTCCGCGGCCTCCGCGACGCTGGCGCCCCGGAAGTACACCAACACCAGGACGTCGCGGTGCTCGGGCGACAGCCGCCGCACCGCCTCGCGGACGTCCAGGGCGGCCGCCGACCGCTCCGCGTGGTCCGCGCACACCCGCGCGTTCTCCAGCACCGCGTCGCCCACCTCGGCGGGGCGCGCCTGGCGTGCCCGCCGGGCGTCGATGGCCAGTCTGCGGGCCACCGTGAGCAGCCAGGGGCGCACCGACTCGAAGGCGTCGTCGTGGAGCGCCGCGGGGTTCTGCCAGGCCCGGACCAGGGTCTCCTGGACCAGGTCCTCGGCTCGCTGGCGGTCGCCGTCGCACAGCCTGAGCAGCAGCGCGAAGAGGGGGCGCCCGTGCTCCCGCTGGAGCCGCGCCAGCTCGTGCTCGGCGGTCGTTCCTCGGTTCATGGTGGTCGTCGCGGCCGTCATGGCGGTATGGCACCGCACGTCGCGACGGCGAAACAGTGGGCGGGCGCGGATCTGCGGCGGACGGTCGAACGCGTCGCCGAGCGGTGCGACGAACGGTCGACCGGCGTCCGCCGAGCGACACGCCGTGTCCCGTGCTCCGCAAGGGTGCAATCACCCCCCGCCACGCCCATCCGGGATGCGACGAGCGTTGGGCCGCGCGACTGATTAATCATGAAATTGGATGAATTGCTCGACCGGCGTGGCGTGTCCCGCCGGAGCGCGCTGATCGCGGGGGCCTCCGCCCTCATGGCGGCGGGCACGGCGGGCGTCGTGTCCCTCTTCTCCTCCGATACGCCGCCCACCCGCACGTCGTCCGCCGGGGCCCCCTCGGCGGGGGCGGCGGGCGGGGCGCCCGGCCGTGCCGCCGGAGCGCGCGGCCGTGCCGCCGGAGCGGCCGCCGGCGTCGCCCGCTCGCCCGTCTCCTCCTCGTACCGCCTGAGCCCGCTGGCCGGCTTCGCCCCGCCCGCGGTGAAACCGGCCCGTACGCCGGTGCGCGACGAACCGTTCCTGAGGGTCGGCGGCCTGGGCCGCACCGTCGTCCTCACCTTCGACGACGGCCCCGACCCCCGCTACACCCCCGAGGTCCTGCGCACCCTGCGCGAACACCGGCTGCACGCCATGTTCTTCGTCTGCGGGAACATGGCCGAGGCCAACCCGGACCTGCTCCGGCGGATGACCGCCGAGGGCCACGTGATCGGCAACCACACCTGGTCCCACCCGCTGCTCACCCAGCTCTCGCGCTCCGCCGTGCGCGCCGAGATGGAACGCACCAGCGAGATCGTCGAGAAGTCCTGCGGGGTGCGCCCCGCATGGTTCCGCGCCCCCTACGGCGCCTGGAACCGGGAGGCCTACCGGTTCGGCGCGGAACTGGGCATGGAGCCGATGGCCTGGACCGTCGACACCCTCGACTGGCGCACCCCGGGCGTCGGGGCCATCGCGGCCACCGTGGAGAAGGAGGCCTCACCGGGCGCCGTGGTGCTCTCCCACGACGCCGGCGGCAACCGGTCGCAGAGCGTCCAGGCGCTGCGCCGCTACCTGCCCCGGCTGCTCGACGAGGGCTACCACGTCGCGGTGCCCCGGCGGCGCGCGGTCTGACCGGGCGTAGGACGACGGTGGGCCGGGACGAGCCTCCGCGCGTAACGG
>NZ_JBHTVQ010000088.1:0-20123 GCF_042792855.1 Streptomyces sp. NPDC056600 | reverse complement strand
ACTGCAGGGGGGACCCTGTGGGAGAGTAGGACGCCGCCGAACAAATATTGGGAAAGCCCCCGCACATTGTGCGGGGGCTTTCTGCATTTCCGGAGCAGTTGCACGAGGAGACACACGAAGGGGGGTGCCCGACCGGGCACCCCCCTTTTTTTCGTTTTCTAGAGCCGTCCCGCCGCCTTGAGGGCGAGGTAGGCGTCGGCGAGAGCCGGCGCGAGGTCCTCGGGGGCGGCGTCGACGACCGTGACGCCGTGACGGCGGAGTTGTTCGGCGACGTGGTGGCGTTCCTCGCGGGCCTGGGCGGCCGAGGCGGCGCCGTAGACGGCCTCGACGCTGCCGCGGCCCTCGGCCATCTCGGCGACGTGCGGGTCGGCCACGGAGGCGACCAGCAGCGTGTGCTGCTGCGTCAGGCGGCTCAGCACCGGCAGGAGTCCCTCTTCCAGGGGTGCACGGTCCAGGGCGGTCAGGAGGACGATCAGGGAGCGACGCGGGGCCGCGGCCACGGCCGTGGTGACGAGGCCCCGTGCGTCGGTCTCGACCAGTTCGGGTTCCAGGTTGGCCATGGCCGCGACCAGCGAGGCGAGCAGGTCGTCGGCGGTGTGGCCCTGGACGCGGGCCCGCACCCGGCGGTCGTAGGCGAGGAAGCCGACCCGGTCGCCGGCCTTGGAGGCCAGGGCGGCGAGGAGCAGGGCCGCGTCCATGGAGGAGTCCAGCCGGGGGGCGTCGCCCACGCGTCCGGCCGAGGTGCGTCCGGTGTCGAGGACCAGGTGCACGTGACGGTCCCGCTCGGGACGCCAGGTGCGGACGGCCACCGACTGCCGGCGCGCGGTGGCCCGCCAGTCGATGGACCGGGTGTCGTCCCCGGGGACGTACTCCCGCAGGCTGTCGAACTCGGTGCCCTCGCCGCGGGTGAGGACGCTGGTGCGGCCGTCCAGTTCGCGCAGACGGGCGAGCTTGGACGGGAGGTGCTTGCGGCTGTGGAACGGCGGCAGCACGCGCACCGACCACGGCACCTGGTGGCTGCCCTGACGGGCCCACAGACCCAGCGGCCCGTAGGAACGGACGGTCACCCGGTCCGGGGAGCGGTCGCCGCGCCGGGTGGGGCGCAGCCGGGTGGTGAACCTGCGGCGTTCGCCCGCGGGGACGTCGAGGACGTGCCGTGAGGGGTCGCCGCCCGGAGTGTCCGCCTGGCCGACGCCCGCGGTGTGGGTGTCGGCGGGCCAGCTGCTGGGCTGCCAGGCGTCCCTCAGATGGCCCTTGAGGGGCCGGCGGGAGGGGTTGGTGACGGTGAGGGTCACCTCGGCGGTGTCGCCGAGACGGACGGAGGTGTCGCCGGAGCGGCTCAGGCGCAGGCGCCGGACGGGGGCGGCCAGCGCGAAGTCGCAGGCGCAGGCCGCCGCCAGGGTGCCGTTCACGGCGAGGACGCCGGTCCAGCTGGGTTCCAGCAGGCCGACCGGGAGTGAGCCGATGGCCGCCAGGAGGGCGGCCCGTCCGGTGAGCGCCATCAGCGCGGCACCGGAACCTGGGCGAGAACGGCGGTGATGACGGAGTCCGCGGTGACACCTTCCATCTCGGCCTCGGGCCGCAGCTTGACCCGGTGGCGCAGGGTGGGGAGGGCGAGGGCCTTCACGTCGTCGGGGATGACGTAGTCGCGGCCGGTGAGCCAGGCCCAGGCGCGTGCGGTGGAGAGCAGTGCGGTGGCGCCGCGCGGGGAGACGCCGAGGGCCAGGGAGGGCGACTCGCGGGTGGCGCGGCAGACGTCGACGACGTACGCGGCTATGTCGGGGGAGACGGTGGTCTTCGCGACGGCGGCGCGGGCGGCCTCGATGTCGGCGGCGGAGGCCACCGGGCGCAGTCCCGCGGCGGTCAGGTCGCGCGGGTCGAAGCCGGAGGCGTGCCGGGTGAGGACGCCGATCTCGTCGTCGCGGGAGGGCAGCGGCACGGTGAGCTTGAGCAGGAAGCGGTCGAGCTGGGCTTCCGGCAGCGGGTAGGTGCCCTCGTACTCGACGGGGTTCTGGGTCGCGGCGACCAGGAACGGCTCGGGCAGCGGGCGGGGCGTGCCGTCGACGGTGACCTGGCGTTCCTCCATGGCCTCCAGGAGGGAGGACTGCGTCTTCGGAGGGGTGCGGTTGATCTCGTCGGCGAGCAGCAGGTTGGTGAAGACCGGGCCGGCCTGGAAGGAGAACTCGGCGTTGCGGGTGTCGTAGACCAGTGAGCCGGTGACGTCGGCGGGCATCAGGTCGGGGGTGAACTGGACGCGCTTGGTGTCCAGTCGCAGGGAGGCCGCGAGGGAGCGGACGAGGAGGGTCTTGGCGACGCCGGGGACGCCTTCGAGGAGGACGTGGCCGCGGCAGAGCAGGGCGACGACCAGGCCGGTGACGGCGGGGTCCTGGCCGACGACGGCCTTGCCGATCTCTGCCCGCAGGCTCTCCAGGGCGGCCCGCGGGTCGCCGGTGGGCGCGGTGGTGTCGGCGGTGGGCTGCCAGGAGCCGGGGGTGATGTCGGCGGTCGGGTCCGTCATGGACGGCTTACCTCTCTTTCGAGGGCGTCGAGTCGGTCGGCGAGGGAGACGAGGGCCGCGTCGTCGCCGGGCGGCGGGCCGAAGAGAAGTTCCTGGAGGGTGGCGGCCCGCAGGGGGTCGCCGACGCGGGCGGCCACGGCGGGCAGCAGGACCTCCGCGGAGTGGGCGCGTGCGACGGGGACGCCGGTCAGCGGGGCCAGGCGCAGGCGGGTGGCCCCGCGCAGCGCTTCGGCGGCCCGGTCGCGGGCCTTGGCGGCGTGGTAGAGGCGGGCGCGGCCCTCGGTGGTCTCCGAGGCGCGGACGACCACGGGCAGCGGTTCGGTGACCAGGGGGCCGAAGCGCCGGCCGCGCCAGAAGGCGGCCGCGGCGGCGGCGATCAGCAGCTGGAAGGCGGCCCACCGCCAGGAGGCGGGCAGCAGGGAGCCGACCTGGGACATGCCGTCCTGGTCCTCGGCGAGGGAGGGGATGTACCAGACGAGGTCGGGCCGGGAGCCGAGGAGGCCGAGGGCCAGGGAGGCGTTGCCGTGCTCGGCGAGGCGCTCGTTGGTCAGGAAGGCAGGTGATCCGACGACCACCGTGTCGCCGCCGGTCTTCGTCGGGGCGTCGGACGGGAGGCGGACCAGGGTGGGCAGGCCGTCGCTGAGGTAGCAGGAGTCGGCGTCCTGCGCGGTGACGCGGTAGCGGACGCCGGTCGTCCCGGCGTCGCCGGCCTGTTCGGCGGCGGGCAGGGCGCAGGAGGGCTCGGCGGTGTCCTCGAAGGCCGGGGTGGCGTCGGCGGCGACGCCGGGGGCCAGGGTGCCGGTGGAGACGTCCGGGGCCAGCAGCACCAGGTTGCTGCCGGTGGCGGTGGCGGCGTCGCGCAGGGAGCCGGCCTGGGCCTCGGTGAGCAGGTCGGGGACGGCGACCAGCAGGGTGGTGTCCGGTCCCATGGCGGAGGTGGCGTCGTCAAGGGTGGTGACGGTGCGGGTCTCGACGCCGTGGTCGCCCAGCACCTCGGCGACGGCCTTCGCTCCGCCGGCGCTCGGGGAGCGGGGGTCGAGCGGGCCGTGGTTCGCCGAGCGGGCCGCGGCCATGACGATGCCGGCGACGACGAGGACGGCCAGGACGAGCAGGATGCCCCGTCCGCGGGTCCACAGGTGGCGGGCGGTGGGCGAGGTGGAGGTGCCGCCCTCGGGACGGTGCGCGGTGGTGGTCATTCGGCGGCTCCCGGGCTGGTCCAGCCGGCGCGGGAGGCCGCCGCGGCGTCGGCGAGCAGGGGGGTGGCCCTGCGCAGGTCGGCGTCGAGGAGGGCGGTGCGCCGGTAGGTGTCCTCGGTGGCGGTGCGGCCGCCGTAGGTGACGTCGTCGAAGTCGCGGGCTGCGGCGTGCAGCCGGTCCGCGTGGCCGGGGAGGACCCGGCCGGCCTCGGCGGCGGCCTCGTCCGCGGTGCGGCCGGGGCGGACGTCGAGCAGGGTGCGTTCCTCCAGGGAGCGGACCAGGGCGCGGGTGTGCTCCTGGACGGCGCGGGTCCAGTCGCCGCGGGCGGCTGCCTCCTCGGCGGCCGTGCGGTGTGCGGCGGCGCTGCGCGGGCCGTCGGCGAACAGCGCGTCCTGCGCGGCGGCCGCCGGGCGGCGTCCGGGCAGGCCGAGGCGCATGACGAGCAGGACCAGCAGCAGGAGCACCGCCCCGAGGAGCAGCCAGAGGCCGGTGTGGCCTCCGGGCGCGAGGGAGGAGGCCCGGTCGAAGAGGTCGGAGACGGCTTCGCCGAGCCACCGCAGGGCGCGCTCGAGGAGGCCGGGGTCGTCCTGGTGGTAGACGCCCTTGGACAGCTCCCTCTCGGCCTCCTCCCGCGCGGGGTCGCGCGGGAGGGTGACCGGAGGGCCGTCGTCGGACGTGGTGTGTGCGGAGGCCGCGACGAGCGCGGCCGTTCCCCCCGCCCAGCTCACCGCATCAGCTCCCCGTGCCGGTGGCGAGGCCGGTGGCGCGGGCGAGCTCCAGGTCGAGCGCCTCGCGGCGGATGCGGCGGTCGATGTAGAGGAGCACGGTGACGCCGGCGGCGAAGGGCAGGGTGATCGTCTGGGCGATCACGCCGCCGATGCTGGTGAACACGTAGTAGGTCGCCCCGAAGGAGTCGAGTTCGCCGCCGAAGTACGAGCTCGGCGAGAAGCCGTCGAGGATCATGCCCAGCACCTCGAACGGCATCTGGACCATGAAGGCGAGCATCCCGGCGATGAGCGAGGCGAGCAGCTGGATGCCGAAGACGCGCCACCAGGAGCCCTTGACGAGCTTGGTGGAGCGGGTCATCGACCGGAACACGGGCTGCTTCTCGAGGATCAGCGCCGGCGAGGCGAGGGACCACTTGAAGTTGAGCCAGGTGACCAGCGGGAGGGAGGCGAAGAGGCCCAGCATGATCAGCAGGAACCCGGCGGGCCTGGCCTCCTCGGAGATCAGCAGGAGGATGCCGGGGAGCAGGCAGCCCACGGCCACGGCGACGAGGATCGTCGGGATCAGGACGGTGAGACCGACGAGGCGGAAGAACTGGGGCTTCGAGGTCCGCCATGCCTGGCCGACCGTCGCGGGCCGGCCGAGGACCGCCTGGCTGATCACCGGGGTGAGCAGGGCGGAGGCCGCGGTGGTGCCGAGAAGCATGACGACCAGGGCGACCAGGTAGACGGCGGCCGTCGCGGCCATCAGGCCGGGGAGGTCCTCGGCGTCGACGGCGGCCGGGTCGGAGCTGAGGGTGTTCAGGTCGTCGAGGAGGCTGAGGGCGCCGAGGAGCGACAGGCCCTGGGTGATCAGGGCGACGACGAAGGAGATGCCGAGGACGGGGCGCCAGTAGGTGCGCATGGTGGCGATCGCGCCGTCGAGGATCTCGCCGAGGCCGAGCGGGCGGAGCGGGACCACGCCGGGCTTGGGGGCGAGCGGAGGTCCCCACCCGGGCCCGGGCGGCCCGTAGGGAGCGCCGCCGTAGGGAGCACCGTAGGGAGCGCCGCCGGGCGGGGCGCCGCCGTAGGGTCCGCCGCCGTACGGGGCTCCGTGCTGGGGCGCGCCGGGGTGGGGGGCGCCCTGCGGGGGAGCGTCCTGGTACGGCCCGCCCTGGTGCGGCACGCCGGGGCCGGGCTGGGGCGCGGCGGCGGGCGGGGGCTGCTCCTTGGACCACTGGGGACCCTGCTCGCCGCTGGGGTCGCCGGCCGGAGAGGATCCGGGCGAGGTCCAGCCCGGCGAGTCGTTCATGGTCGCTCCTTCAGGGTGCTGCCGCGATCGCGGCGCAGGTCAGGTCATCGTGCCATGTGCACGCCCGGGGGTGGACGGGGTGTGGACGATCGGGACGGGACCGAGACAGGACGGTGGCGCGGAGTCGTGATCGCCTTACTGGCGCGGCTGTTTCGGGGAAGACTGACGGCATGGCTGATCACGGCGTGCGACCTGGCGGCAGCGGACGGACCGACGGCATACCCCTGATCCCGGCGCTTCGCTGGGAGGAGCCCCCGGAGGGGCCGGTGGTGGTGCTCCTGGACCAGACACGGCTGCCGGCCGAGGAGTCGGAACTGATCTGTACGGACGCGGCCGCGCTGGTCGGGGCGATCCGTTCGCTGGCGGTGCGCGGGGCGCCGCTGCTGGGGATCGCGGGCGCCTACGGGGTGGCGCTGGCGGCGGCGCGCGGGTTCGACGTGGAGCAGGCGGCGGGGGCGCTGGCGGGCGCACGGCCCACCGCGGCGAACCTGGAGGGCGGGGTGCGGCGGGCGAAGGCCGCGTACGACGCCGCGTTGGCCGCGGGCGGCGGCCCGGTCGGCGCGGCGAAGGCGGCGCTGGACGCGGCGCGTGCGTTGCACCGGGAGGACGCGCGGGCCTCCGAGCGGATGGCGGAGCTCGGGCTGACGCTGCTGGACGAGCTGCGGCCGGGCGGCGGGCACCGCATCCTGACGCATTGCAACACCGGTGCGCTGGTGTCGGGTGGCGAGGGCACGGCCTTCGGTGTGGCGCTGGCCGCGCACCGGGTGGGCCGGCTGCGGCGGCTGTGGGTGGACGAGACGCGGCCGCTGCTGCAGGGCGCGCGGCTGACGGCGTGGGAGGCGGCGCGGCAGCGGATGGCGTACACGCTGCTCGCGGACAATGCGGCGGGTTCGCTGTTCGCGGCCGGGGAGGTGGACGCCGTGGTGGTGGGGGCGGACCGGATCGCGGCGGACGGCTCGGTGGCCAACAAGGTGGGGACGTATCCGCTGGCGGTGCTGGCGCGGTACCACCACGTGCCGTTCGTGGTGGTGGCGCCGTGGACCACGGTGGACGTGCACACGCCGGACGGGGCGTCGGTCGAGGTGGAGCAGCGGGCCGGGCGGGAGGTCACCGAGGTGGCGGGCGTGGTGGTCGCGCCGCTGGGGACGCAGGCCCACAACCCGGCGTTCGACGTGACGCCGCCGGAGCTGGTGACGGCGATCGTGACCGAGCGTGGCGTGCTGTCACCGGTGACGGCGGAGGGGATTGCCGCGTTGCAGGGCGGCGCGTAAGGTCCGGCGGCGCGCAGCGCGTACGGTTCGTCGTACGAACGGCTTGTCCCGGACACCGATAGCGGTGACGGACACACGTGACCTCGCTCACCAAGCGTCCCGGTCACCGTTATCGGAATGGGATGATGTGGTTTATGAAGGGACGAGTCCTTGTCGTCGATGACGACACCGCACTGGCCGAGATGCTCGGGATCGTGCTGCGTGGAGAAGGCTTCGAGCCGGCCTTCGTGGCCGACGGCGACAAGGCGCTGGCCGCTTTCCGGGAGGCGAAGCCCGACCTGGTGCTGCTGGACCTGATGCTGCCCGGACGGGACGGCATCGAGGTCTGCCGGCAGATCCGGGCGGAGTCCGGCGTGCCGATCGTGATGCTGACCGCGAAGAGCGACACCGTCGACGTGGTGGTGGGCCTGGAGTCCGGGGCCGACGACTACGTGGTGAAGCCGTTCAAGCCGAAGGAGCTGGTCGCCCGCATCCGGGCGCGGCTGCGGAGGTCGGAGGAGCCCGCTCCCGAGCAGCTGACCATCGGCGACCTGGTGATCGACGTGGCCGGGCACTCGGTGAAGCGGGACGGCCAGGCCATCGCGCTGACGCCGCTGGAATTCGACCTGCTGGTCGCGCTCGCCCGCAAGCCGTGGCAGGTGTTCACCCGTGAGGTGCTCCTGGAGCAGGTGTGGGGCTACCGCCACGCCGCCGACACCCGCCTGGTCAACGTCCACGTGCAGCGTCTGCGCTCGAAGGTCGAGAAGGACCCCGAGCGCCCGGAGATCGTGGTGACCGTGCGTGGCGTCGGATACAAGGCGGGGCCGAGCTGACATGCCCGGGGCTCTGCTCGCGGGCGGGCTGCTGCAGGGCGGCGTCCAGGGCAGTCCCGTCCTGAGGCTGCTGCTGCGCTGGGTCCGCCGGCCGTTGCTGCCCGTCATACGTCTGTGGCGGCGCAACATCCAGCTCAAGGTGATCGTCACCACGCTGCTGATGTCGCTCGGCGTGGTGCTGCTGCTCGGCTTCGTGGTGATCGGGCAGGTCCGCAACGGCCTGCTCGACGCCAAGGTGAACGCCGCGCAGAGCCAGGCCGCCGGAGGGTTCGCGGCGGCCAAGACGCGGGCCGACGAGGAGGCCGGGCGGGCGTCCGGCACCGGGGCGGCCGACGTGCCGGGGGAGGGCGAGGCGGCCGGATCGGGCCCCATCCCGTGGACCACCGACCTGCTCGACTCCTTGTCCAGCGGCGGGCAGGGCGCGTACGACGTGGTGATCCTGCCGGTCGCCGACACGTTCGGCAGCCCGCGTTCCTCGGGCACCGTCGAGGCCGAGGCGTCCATACCCAAGGCCCTGAGCCAGCGCCTCGAGGACAGCTCGCTGGCCGCGCAGAGCTACACGCGGGTCGTCTACAAGGAGGCCAGGGCCTCCCAGCCGGCGCTGGTCATCGGCAAGCAGATCATCGACCCCGAGGGTGAGCCGTACCAGCTGTACTTCCTCTTCCCGCTCACCCAGGAGGAGAAGTCGCTGACCCTGGTCAAGACCACGCTGGCGACCGCCGGGGTGTTCGTGGTGGGCCTGCTCGGCGCCATCGCCTGGCTGGTGGTGCGCCAGGTGGTCACGCCGGTGCGGATGGCCGCCGGGGTCGCCGAACGGCTGTCGGCGGGCCGGCTCCAGGAACGGATGAAGGTCACCGGCGAGGACGACATCGCGCGGCTCGGCGAGGCCTTCAACAAGATGGCGCAGAACCTCCAGCTGAAGATCCAGCAGCTCGAGGAGCTGTCGCGGATGCAGCGCCGGTTCGTCTCCGACGTCTCGCACGAGCTGCGTACCCCGCTGACCACCGTGCGGATGGCGGCCGACGTCATCCACGAGGCGCGGGAGGACTTCGACCCGGTGACCGCGCGTTCCGCGGAGCTGCTGGCGGACCAGGTGGACCGGTTCGAGTCGCTGCTCGCCGACCTGCTGGAGATCAGCCGGTTCGACGCGGGCGCGGCGGCCCTGGAGGCCGAGCCGACCGACCTGCGGGACGTGGTGCGGCGGGTGGTGGGCGGCGCCGAGCCGCTCGCCGAGCGCAAGGGCACCCGGATACGCGTGGTGGGCGACCGGCAGCCGGTCGTCGCCGAGGTGGACGCGCGGCGCGTGGAGCGGGTGCTGCGCAACCTGGTCGTCAACGCGGTCGAGCACGGTGAGGGCAAGGACGTGGTGGTGCGGCTCGCCTCGGCGGGCGGCGCCGTCGCCGTGGCGGTCCGCGACTACGGCGTGGGTCTCAAGCCGGGCGAGGCGACCCGGGTGTTCAGCCGCTTCTGGCGGGCCGACCCGGCGCGTGCGCGTACCACCGGCGGCACCGGTCTGGGGCTGTCGATAGCCCTGGAGGACGCGCGGCTGCACGGTGGGTGGCTGCAGGCGTGGGGCGAGCCGGGCGGCGGTTCCCAGTTCCGTCTGACGCTGCCGCGCACCGCGGACGAGCCGCTGCGGGGTTCCCCGATACCGCTGGAGCCGCGTGACTCGCGGCAGTCCCGCCGTGCCCGTGAGGCGGCGCGGGCGCAGCAGCCGGTGACCGTGGACGGCGTGACCTCGTCGTCGGCGCAGGGCGGGGGCCGGGCCACGGTGCCCGTGCAGCCCGCCGGTGACCGGCTGCCGCCGCGGGGGACGCAGGTGGCCCGGCGGCCCGGTCCCGCGGCCGACCCGGCCGCGCTGCCGGGCGACAGCGCGCGGGTGGTGTCCTGCCCGTCGGTTCCGGTGCAGCCCACGGCGGGCCGGTCGGCGTCGGTCCTGCCGTCCGCCGCGACGGGGGACGGGACGGACCGCCCGGTGGACGACAGGCCGTCCGCCGCGGTGGAGGAGGGGACGTCCGCCGGGGTGGACGGCAGGGCGGTGAAGAGCCTACGGGGGAACGACGGCCCGGGGAACGCCCACCGGCAGGCGAACGACGGCCTGGGGAACGGTCGGCAGGGCAACGACGGCCCGGCGGCGAGCCGTGGCGCGGCGCGCGGCGCCGCGGTGGACGCCGTGGGCGGCACCGGGCACGGCTCCGCCGACGGCGGGGCGGACGGCGGCGCGGACGCCGCGGGTCCGGACCGGCGGGGATCACGGCCGGGAGCACCGGCGGAGCAGGAAGAGGCGACTCGTGGGGGCTGACACCTCTGTCACGGCCGAGCGGGCCGGCAGGGCCGGCGGAGGGGTTCGTGCGGCCCGCCGCCGGGGACCGGGGCGCGCGGCGGTCGCCGCGGCGTGCGGCGTCGTGCTGCTCGCCGGATGCGCCTCCATGCCCGACAGCGGCGACCTGCGGGACGTGCAGCTGAGCCAGCGGCAGGACGCGCAGGTGCGGGTCTTCGCCGTGCCGCCGCGCGAGGACGCCCGGCCGTTTCAGATCGTTCGCGGTTTCCTCGAGGCGCTCACCAGCGACGACCTCGGGTACGAGACGGCGCGCAAGTACCTGACCCCCCGCTCCGCCCGCACCTGGCGGCCGGAGCTGTCGACGACCGTCCTCGCCAGCGGCCCTCTGCCGGAACCCAGCCGCTCCGACCGGTGGGAGAAGAACGCCGACGAGTTGAACTACACGCTCTCCGGCACCCGGGTGGCCGCGGTGGACGCCCAGCAGGCCTACGCCCCGGCCGACGGCGAGTACCAGGAGGTCGTCACCCTCAGACGGGACGCCAAGTCCGGGCAGTGGCGCATCGACCGGCTGCCCCAGGGCATCGTGATGGGCCAGTCCGACTTCCACCGCAACTACACCTCCGTCAGCCGGTATTACTTCCCCGCGTCCACCGCCGACGGCGGCGGCGGCCAGCACGTCGTCGCCGACCCGGTGCAGGTGCGCAAGGTGGACCCGCTGACCGGCATCGTGCGCGCGCTGCTGGCCGGACCCACCGACTGGCTCTCGCCGGCGGTGCGTACCCGCTTCCCCTCCGGGACCGCGCTCGGTGACGGCGTCACCTCGCTGACCCCCGACGACGAGGGGAAGCTGACCGTCCCGCTGAACGCCGACGCCGCGGCCGCCGGCCACAACGCCTGCGAGATGATGGCGGCCCAGACGCTGCTCACCCTGCAGGGCTACTCCCCGACCGGAGTGAAGTCGGTCGAGCTGAAGTCCGGCGAGCGTCGTCTGTGCGGGATCGACGAGGAGCGGGCCGAGTTCTACGGGCCGCGGGGGGCCGAGAACCCGCCGGAGTACCTGTACTTCGTGGACGGCGAGCACCGGCTGGTGCGGATCGACGCCGAGTACCGGGACGCGCCGGAGCCGGACGACACCCCGGCCGAGGACTCCGGGCAGTCCGAGGAGGCGGGGGACCGCGACGCGGGCCGGGACGCGGGCCGGGACGCCGAGGGGGAGGACGCGGACCCGTCCGCCTCGCCCGGCGACACCGCGGCCGAGGACGCCGCGCGGGCCGAGGCCGCCGGGGTCGAGCCGGTGCCCGGCGTGTTCGGCGCCGGTACGACCCCGCTGCGGTCCGTCGCGGTCTCCCGGGACGAGCGCACCGTCGCGGGCGTGCACCTGGACGGGAGCAGGCTGTACGTCGGCCCCCTCGGGGTGGACGGCGAGGACCTTGGGGGGCCGGTGCTGAAGAGCGCGGGCAGCTCCGAGCACGACCGGCTGACCGCTCCCAGCTGGGACGCGCGCGGGGACCTGTGGATCGCCGACCGGGACCCCGGGAAGCCGCGGCTGCTGATGCTGCCCGCCGGCACCGGCAAGCCCGTGGAGGTGGCGATCCCGGAGATCGAGGGCCGGGTGGAGGCCGTACGGGTGGCCGCCGACGGTGTGCGGATCGCGCTGGTGGTCGCCAAGGAGGACAAGCGGTCGCTGTGGATCGGCCGTATCGACCGGCGGAACGGCAAGGACGGCACCAAGAACCGGCTGCTCGTGTCGGTGGTGGACCCGCGGGCGGTCGCGCCGCGCTTCGAGGACGTCGCCGCGATGTCCTGGGCGGGCCCCGACCGGCTGGTCGTCGCCGGGCGGGAACAGGGCGGCGTCCAGCAGATGCGGTACATCCGCGTCGACGGGTCGGCCGTCACCGGGATGGCGCCGGCCGCGCTGTCGGGCGTGCGGGAGATCGCCGCGTCGGAGGACGAGGAGTCGCCGCTGACGGCGTTCTCCGGGACCGACGGGCTGGTCCGGCTGCCGTCGGGGGCGCAGTGGAAGCAGATCGTCACGAAGGCCATGAGCCCGGTATATCCCGGCTGAGGGACTGACCCGGGAGTTTTCCACAGGGGCGAGGGGTGCGGGTGACGGTCGTCCGCGCCCCTCGCGGAGTTTTCCACAGGCGTGCGCGCTGATCGGTTCTCCGGCGCACAGTGGCTCCATGGACGACGTGGACGGCATGGACGGCATGGACGGCCCGGGCGGCATGGACGACGTGGGGAACGGGCGGGGTCCGGCGGGCCTGTCGGGTCCCGGGGACTGGTGGCGGGCGCTGGCCGAGCTGATGCTGCCGGGTGAGTGCGCGGGCTGCGGAGCGCCGCGGTCGACGCTGTGCGAGCGATGCCGGCGGGCGCTGGCGCGGGGCTCGCCCCGGCCGGTGCGTCCCAGGGACGCGCCCGGCGGTCTGCCGCCGGTGTGGGCGGCCGTGCCGTACGCCGACGCGGTGCGGTCCGTCCTGCTGGCGCACAAGGAGCGCGGTGCGCTGCCGCTCGCCGGTCCGCTGGGCGAGGCGCTGGCCGTCGCGGTCCGCGCCGCCCTGCGCGACGGGGCGGCTTCGCGGGACGGGCCGGTGGTGCTGGTGCCCGTGCCGTCGGCGCGACGGGCGGTGCGGGTGCGCGGGCACGACCCGGCGCGGCGGATCGCCGTCTCGGCGGCCGGGGCGCTGCGGAGGTCGGGGACGCCGGCCCGGACCGCGGCGGTGCTCCGTCAGCGGCGGGCGGTGGCCGACCAGGCGGGCCTGGACGCGGCCGGGCGGCTGGCCAACCTGGCCGGCGCCCTGGAGATCCGGCCCGGCGGCGAGGCGCTGCTCGGCGCGGCCGGGCGGCTGCTGGTGGTGGACGACGTGACGACCACCGGGGCCTCCGTCGCCGAGGCGGCGCGTGTTCTGCGGGGCGTCGCGGAAAGGAAGGGAACGTGCGTTCCCTTTGCGGCGGCGGTCGTTGCGGCATCACCACTTTTCTTCGACTGAAACCGCGAGCGATGGAAATTCTCCGAATACCTCGCCTTGGTTGAATCGATCAACTGAACGGGCGGTGACCAGCGGATACGGCAGGGTTAATTTGCTTGAACGGAGGTATGTGGCGGTAACGGGTGACGACATCCGGCCGGGCGAGATATGTTCGGTAGTGAGGGAAAAGGCGCAGGCCATGCCCCTCCTGTCGCAATGCCGAGCCGCGGGGACACTGCCCCGTCCCGGCCTCCCCGGGATGGATGACGCGCCCGTGGGGGAGGAGGAGGTGGAGTCACCGAGTCCGAGGTTCCGGAGGTCGTCCGGAACCTGGTGCTAATGGGAGATGATCCGCCGGTGAGGCGGGCGATCCGGGAACGGAGTTCTGCGTGGACATCGTCGTCAAGGGCCGCAAGACCGAGGTGCCCGAGCGGTTCCGTAAGCACGTGGCCGAGAAGCTGAACCTGGAGAAGATCCAGAAGCTCGACGGCAAGGTGATGAGCCTCGACGTCGAGGTGTCCAAGGAGCCCAACCCGCGGCAGGCCGACCGCAGCGACCGGGTCGAGATCACACTCCGCTCACGCGGTCCGGTGATCCGGGCGGAGGCCTCCGCCGCCGACCCGTACGCGGCGCTCGACCTGGCGGCGGAGAAGCTGGGCGCCCGGCTGCGCAAGCAGCACGACAAGCGCTACACCCGACGCGGCGCCGGCCGCGTCTCCGCGGCCGAGGTGGCCGCCCATGTGCCCGACGCCGCGACGCTCGACGCCACGGGCGCGGTGGTGCCCTCCGTCGAGGAGCCCGAGGCCGTGCCCACCAAGCGCATCGGCTCCCTCGAGGTCCAGGGCGACGGACCGCTGGTGGTGCGCGAGAAGAACCACGTGGCCGCTCCGATGAGCCTCGACCAGGCGCTCTACGAGATGGAGTTGGTCGGCCACGACTTCTACCTCTTCGTCGACTCCGAGACCAAGGAGCCCAGTGTCGTCTACCGGCGGCACGGCTACGACTACGGCGTGATCCATCTTCGCACCGATCCGATGGTGGCGACCGGCGAGCCCTCCCCGGACGCGGGTGGGACGCTCGGCGGCTGAAGCCGCCCGGTGATGCCCCAGGTGCCCCTGGCGGGCGCGCGTGACGCGCCCCTCAGGGGCACCTGTGTGCGCCCCTGTGCCACGTGCGCGGTGGTGTGATCGACCCGCCGCCGGTCCGGGCATGGAATCATGGCGGCACGGCCCAACGGGCTGTTCACCGCCGCATGTTGACCGGGCGGCGGCTTGGACAGGCCTCAGCTCCATGGGGGAGGAACGATGGCGGACACCTTCGGACCGATGCGGGACGGGGGCGCCGGCGACAGCACGCCCGGCACCGAACCGGCCGCGGACGGAGGGCGCGAGGAGCCCATCCGGGTCCTGGTGGTGGACGACCACGCGCTCTTCCGGCGTGGCCTGGAGATCGTGCTGGCGGCCGAGGAGGACATCCAGGTCGTCGGGGAGGCCGGGGACGGCGCGGAGGCCGTCGACAAGGCGGCCGACCTGCTGCCCGACATCATCCTGATGGACGTCCGGATGCCCCGCCGCGGCGGGATCGAGGCCTGCACCTCCATCAAGGAGGTCGCCCCGAGCGCCAAGATCATCATGCTGACGATAAGCGACGAGGAGGCCGACCTCTACGACGCGATCAAGGCCGGCGCCACGGGCTATCTGCTCAAGGAGATCTCCACCGACGAGGTGGCGACCGCCATCCGCGCGGTCGCCGACGGGCAGTCGCAGATCAGCCCGTCGATGGCGTCCAAGCTGCTCACCGAGTTCAAGTCGATGATCCAGCGCACCGACGAGCGACGGCTGGTGCCGGCGCCCCGGCTCACCGACCGGGAGCTGGAGGTGCTCAAGCTGGTGGCCACCGGGATGAACAACCGGGACATCGCCAAGGAGCTGTTCATCTCCGAGAACACCGTGAAGAACCACGTGCGCAACATCCTGGAGAAGCTGCAGCTGCACTCCCGGATGGAGGCCGTGGTCTACGCGATGCGGGAGAAGATCCTCGAGATCCGCTGACGACCGCCGGCGTCTCCGCCGGCCCGGGCCGCGGATCAGGCCGTGAGCGCCGCGAGTTCGGCGACCAGGGGCTCGCGCAGCTCCGGCGCGTCCACCCGCTCCACCCGCACGTCGGCGCAGTCCACCCAGCTCGCCGCCTCGACCAGGGCGCGGGCGACGTCCCGCACCGCGCGGGGGCCGTCCAGAGAGACCTGCCGGGCCACCAGGGTGCGGCCGGAGCGGGCAGGGTCGACCCGGCCGACCAGGCGCCCGCCCGCCAGCACCGGCATGGCGAAGTAGCCGTACACCCGGCGGGCCTTGGGTGTGTAGGCCTCCAGCCGGTGGGTGAAGCCGAAGATCCGCTCGGTGCGCGCGCGTTCCCAGATCAGGGAGTCGAACGGCGAGAGCAGCGTGGTGCGGTGGCGGCCGCGGGGCGCCGTCTCCAGGGCCCGCGGGTCCGCCCACGCCGGGCGGCCCCAGCCCTCCACGGTGACCGGGACCAGGCCCGAGTCGCCGACCACCGCGTCGAACTGGTCGGCGCGCAGCCGGTGGTAGTCCGCGATGTCCGAGCGGGTGCCGACGCCCAGCGCCTGGCCCGCCTGGGCCACCAGGCGGCGCACGCACTCGGTGTCGTCCAGCTCGTCGTGCAGCAGGGCGTCGGGAACGGCGCGTTCGGCGAGGTCGTAGACGCGCTTCCAGCCGCGGCGCTCGACGCAGACCACCTCGCCGTACATCAGGGCGCGTTCCACGGCGACCTTGGAGGCGGACCAGTCCCACCACTCGCCGGTGCGCTTGGCGCCGCCGAGTTCGGTGGCGGTCAGCGGGCCCTCCGACTCCAGCTGCTTGATCACCTGGGCGTAGGCGCCCTCGGGAAGCTCGTGGTTCCACATGGGTCGGGCCCGGTAGGCGCGGCGGCGGAACGCGAAGTGCGGCCACTCCTCGACGGGGAGCACGCAGGCGGCGTGCGACCAGTACTCGAAGGAGTGGGGCCGGCCGTCGCCGTCCCGGCCCCAGTACGCCGACTCCACGGTCCCGCGGCCCACCGCGCCCAGGCGTGCGTAGGGCACGAGTTCGTGGGAGCGGGCCAGCACGGAGATGGTGTCGAGCTGCACCGCGCCGAGGTGCCGGAGTATGCCGCGCGCGCCGCCCCGGCGGTCGGGGGCGCCCAGCAGGCCCTGGGCGCGCAGGGCGATACGCCGGGCTTCGTCGGCGGAGAGCTCGGCGACGGGACGAGGACGAGAACGCGCGGACAGGGAGGCCATGACGGCACCTTAGAGGGCGGCGCCGACAGCCGGGGTCCGCTCGTCGAGGTCCGCGGGCAGCAGGGAGGCGATCCAGGCGTCGTGGCGGACGCCGCCGCTGACGATCGCCTGGCGCAGCACGCCCTCGTGGACGAAACCGCACCGGTCGGCGACCGCGCGGGAGGCGTCGTTGCCGAGCCCGGCGCGCCATTCGACGCGGGCCGCGCCGAGGGCCTCGAAGGCCCAGTGGCACAGGGCGAGGGCGGCCTCGGTGACGTGACCGCGGCCGCGGTGCTCCTTCACGGCCCAGAACCCGAGCTCGAAGGTGTCCTGGCCGCGCGACCTCAGGCCGAGGCAGGCGACGAGGTCGCCCGCGCCGCCCCGCCTGCCCGGGTCGGCGAGGAAGGCGCCGAAGACGTACTCGGCGCCCGAGGCCCAGGCGGCGGGGGCGATCTTCCCGGCGAAGGTGCGGGCGTGCTCGGGCAGGTAGGGGGAGGGGACGCCGGTCCAGCGCTGGATCTCGGGGTCCTGGCAGGCCGCGAGGACGGCGCCGGCGTCGCCCGGTCCGACGGGACGCAGGAGCAGGCGTTCGGTGCTGAGGGTGACCGGTTCCATCGACCGATTGTGCGGTCCGCGGGACGACGGTGACCACAGCATTTTCGCCCACAGTGATATCGGGGCCCGGGGGACGCCGTTTTCCGGCAATTCGGTCGCCCCGCGCGGCACTATCGGCCGCTCCCGCACGTTGTGTCCTGTTGGAAGCAGCTCGTGGCGGCCGTGCGTCGCGGGGTCCTCCGTTCCACCGGGGCGAAGCCAGACCTCCCGGCGTGGCGGGGTCCTCGCATACGATGGCCGTTGCTCAGCAGTACCAGCAAGCGACCGTCCCAGGCCCGACCGGCAAGGAGACCAGCCCCCGTGTCCGTCCTCTCGAAGATCATGCGTGCAGGCGAAGGCAAGATCCTGCGCAAACTGCACCGCATTGCGGACCAGGTCAACTCCATCGAAGAGGACTTCGTCAACCTCTCCGACGCCGAGCTGCGGGCCCTCACCGACGAGTACCGCGAGCGGTACCAGGACGGCGAGAGTCTGGACGACCTGCTCCCCGAGGCGTTCGCCACCGTGCGCGAGGCCGCCAAGCGCGTCCTCGGCCAGCGGCACTACGACGTGCAGCTGATGGGCGGCGCCGCCCTCCACCTCGGCTACGTCGCCGAGATGAAGACCGGTGAGGGCAAGACCCTCGTCGGTACCCTGCCCGCCTACCTCAACGCGATCTCCGGCAAGGGCGTCCACCTGATCACGGTGAACGACTACCTCGCCGAGCGCGACTCCGAGATGATGGGCCGGGTCCACAAGTTCCTGGGCCTCGAGGTGGGCTGCATCCTGGCGAACATGACGCCGGCCCAGCGCCGCGCGCAGTACGCCTGCGACATCACCTACGGCACGAACAACGAGTTCGGCTTCGACTACCTGCGCGACAACATGGCGTGGTCGAAGGACGAGCTGGTCCAGCGCGGCCACAACTTCGCGATCGTCGACGAGGTCGACTCGATCCTCGTGGACGAGGCGCGTACCCCGCTGATCATCTCGGGTCCGGCGGACCAGGCGACCAAGTGGTACGCCGACTTCGCCAAGCTGGTCACCCGCCTGAAGAAGGGTGAGCCCGGCAACCCGCTCAAGGGCCTGTCGGAGACCGGCGACTACGACGTCGACGAGAAGAAGCGCACGGTCGCCATCCACGAGTCCGGCGTCGCCAAGGTCGAGGACTGGCTGGGCATCGACAACCTCTACGAGTCGGTGAACACCCCGCTGGTCGGCTACCTGAACAACGCCATCAAGGCCAAGGAACTCTTCAAGAAGGACAAGGACTACGTCGTCATCGACGGCGAAGTCATGATCGTCGACGAGCACACCGGCCGTATCCTCGCCGGCCGCCGCTACAACGAGGGCATGCACCAGGCGATCGAGGCGAAGGAAGGGGTGCCGATCAAGGACGAGAACCAGACCCTCGCCACGATCACCCTCCAGAACTTCTTCCGCCTCTACGGCAAGCTCTCCGGCATGACCGGTACGGCGATGACCGAGGCCGCCGAGTTCCACCAGATCTACAAGCTCGGCGTGGTGCCGATCCCGACCAACCGGCCGATGGTCCGCAAGGACCAGTCGGACCTCATCTACCGCACCGAGGTCGCCAAGTTCGACGCGGTGGTCGACGACATCGCGGAGAAGCACACCAAGGGCCAGCCGATCCTGGTGGGTACCACCTCGGTCGAGAAGTCCGAGTACCTGTCGCAGCAGCTGTCCAAGCGCGGCGTGCAGCACGAGGTCCTCAACGCCAAGCACCACGAGCGTGAGGCGACGATCGTCGCGCAGGCCGGCCGCAAGGGCGCCGTCACGGTCGCCACCAACATGGCCGGCCGTGGTACCGACATCAAGCTCGGCGGCAACCCCGAGGACCTCGCCGAGGCCGAGCTGCGGCAGATGGGCCTCGACCCCGAGGAGCACATCGAGGAGTGGGCCGCCGCCCTCCCGGCCGCCATGGAGCGCGCCGAGGCCGCGGTCAAGGCGGAGAAGGACGAGGTGGAGCGCCTCGGCGGCCTCTACGTCCTCGGCACCGAGCGGCACGAGTCGCGCCGTATCGACAACCAGCTGCGCGGCCGTTCCGGCCGTCAGGGAGACCCGGGCGAGTCCCGCTTCTACCTGTCGCTGGGCGACGACCTGATGCGTCTGTTCAAGGCGCAGATGGTCGAGCGCGTGATGTCCATGGCGAACGTGCCGGACGACGTGCCGATCGAGAACAAGATGGTCACCCGCGCCATCGCCTCCGCCCAGTCGCAGGTCGAGCAGCAGAACTTCGAGGCGCGCAAGAACGTCCTGAAGTACGACGAGGTGCTCAACCGCCAGCGTGAGGTCATCTACAGCGAGCGTCGCCGGGTGCTGGAGGGCGAGGACCTGCAGGAGCAGATCCAGCACTTCATGAACGACACCATCGACGCGTACGTCTCCGCGGAGACCGCCGAGGGCTTCCCCGAGGACTGGGACCTGGACCGTCTGTGGGGCGCGTTCCGTCAGCTGTACCCGGTGAAGGTCACCGTCGAGGAGCTGGAGGAGGCGGCCGGCGAGCGTGCCGGTCTGACCGCCGACTTCATCTCCGAGTCCATCAAGGACGACATCCACGAGCAGTACGAGGCCCGCGAGGCGCAGCTCGGCTCGGAGATCATGCGTGAGCTCGAGCGCCGGGTCGTGCTGTCGGTGCTGGACCGCAAGTGGCGTGAGCACCTGTACGAGATGGACTACCTGCAGGAGGGCATCGGCCTGCGGGCGATGGCCCAGAAGGACCCGCTGGTCGAGTACCAGCGTGAGGGCTTCGACATGTTCACCGCCATGATGGAGGGCATCAAGGAGGAGTCCGTCGGCTACCTGTTCAACCTGGAGGTCCAGGTCGAGCAGCAGGTCGAGGAGGTCCCGGTCTCCGAGGACGCGCCGTCGCTGTCCAAGCAGGACGCGGTGCCGGCGGGTGCCCGCCCGGAGATCCGCGCCAAGGGTCTCGAGGCGCCGCAGCGGCCGGACCGGCTGCACTTCTCGGCGCCGACGGTCGACGGCGAGGGCGGGGTCGTCGAGGGCGACTTCACCAGCGACGGTGAGCCGGTGCGTTCCGAGGCGGACGGCCTGACGCGTGCCGAGCGTCGCAAGCAGCAGAAGGCCGCGGGGCGTCGCCGCAAGAAGTGACGCCGCACGGCGGGTGACCGCCGGGTGGTGACGACGAGGGGCCGGGTGCGCACAGCACCCGGC
>NZ_JBHTVQ010000087.1:0-20928 GCF_042792855.1 Streptomyces sp. NPDC056600 | reverse complement strand
TGGCCGATCTCGGTGCCGAGGAGCAGGCCGCGCAGGGTCTCGATGGCCGGGGTGAAGGGCTGGTACTCGGCGATCGGCTGGAACCAGCCCGGCATGGTGTCCACCGGGACGAACGCGCTGGACAGGAGCGGGAGCAGGATCAGCGGCATCGCGGTGTTGCTGGCCGCCTCCGCGTTCGGGCTGATCAGGCCCATGCCGACCGCGATCCAGGTGAGCGCGGTGGCGAAGAGGACCAGCAGGCCGAGGGCCGCGAGCCACTCCAGGACGGTGGCGTCGGTGGAGCGGAAGCCGATCAGGACGGCGACCGCGCCGACCAGGACCACGCTGGCCACCGACTGCAGGACGCTACCGATCACGTGCCCCACGATCACCGAGCCGCGATGGATCGCCATGGTGCGGAACCGGGCGATGATCCCCTCCGACATGTCGGTGGCGACCGAGACCGCGGTGCCGATCGTGGTGGAGCCGATGGTCATCAGCAGCAGCCCCGGCACGATGTAGGCGATGTACGCCGCCCGCCCGTCCCCGCTGCCGCCCACGCCGGCGCTCATGGTCTCGCCGAAGATGTAGACGAAGAGCAGGAGCAGCATGATCGGGGTCAGCAGGAGGTTGAGGGTGAGGGAGGGGTAGCGGCGGGCGTGGAGGAGGTTGCGGCGGAGCATGGTTCCGCTGTCGCGGAGGGCGAGGGAGAGGGTGCTGCTCATCGCGCGGTCTCCTTGTCGGTGGTGGTGGTGGTGGTGGTGGCGGTGGTGGTGTCGTCGGTGAGGGCGAAGAAGACGTCGTCGAGGTCGGGGGTGTGGACGGTGAGTTCGGTGGCTTCGATGCCGGCGGTGTCGAGGCGGTCGAGGAGGGTGCGCAGGGCGCGTTGGCTGCCGTCGCCGGGGACGCGCAGGGTGAGGGAGTCCTCGTCGTTCGTGGCGTCGGTGAGCAGGGCGGTGGCGCGGCGGTAGGTGGCGGGGTCGGTGAAGCGGAGCTGGACGTGGCCGCCGGGGATGATGCGCTTGAGTTCGTCGGCGGTGCCCTCGGCGGCGATGACGCCGTTGTGGAGGACGGCGATGCGGTCGGCGAGCTGGTCGGCCTCCTCGAGGTACTGGGTGGTGAGGAAGACGGTGACGCCGCCGGTGACGAGGTCCCTGATGATCTGCCACATGGTGTGGCGGGAGCGGGGGTCGAGGCCGGTGGTGGGTTCGTCGAGGAAGATGACGCGGGGGCTGCCGACCAGGGTCATCGCGATGTCGAGCCGCCGTTTCATGCCGCCCGAGTAGGTGGAGGCGGGCTTGCCGGCCGCCTCCACCAGGTCGAACCGCTCCAGCAGGTCCGCGGTGACCCTCCGGCCCTCCGCCTTGGACAGGTGGTGCAGGTCGGCCATCAGGAGCATGTTCTCCTCCCCGGTGATCAGACCGTCCACCGCCGAGAACTGCCCCGTCACCCCGATCTGCGCCCGCACGGCCTGCCCGGCGGCGGCGACGTCGTGACCGCCGACGACGGCCTGGCCGCCGTCGGCGGATATGAGCGTCGAGAGGATCTTGACGACGGTCGTCTTGCCGGCGCCGTTCGGGCCGAGCAGGGAGAAGATCGTGCCTTCCGGGACGGCGAGGTCGATGCCGTCGAGGACGTGCTTGTCGCCGTAGGACTTGCGCAGACCGTTCGCCGAGATGGCCAGGCTGGTCATGAGGGTCCCCCTTCGTGGTGTGGTGTGTGAGGCCGCTCAGATGCTGCGAGCGGTGATGTCGCCGTAGCCGGTGGTGGCGTGGATGTTCAGGGGCGCCCCGGCGCCCTCCGCGTTGCGCAGGGAGTTGTCGACGCGGCCGGAGCCGGTGCCGGCGTCGAGGGTGGCCGCGACGCCCCGCGCGGCGGCGATCTCGACGGCGCCCATCTCGGTGCGCAGGGTGACCGTGCCGCGGTGGGCCTCGGCGACGCGGATGTCGCCCTTGCTGGTGCTGATGTCGGCGCCGCCGGTCAGCCGGCCGACGACGACGTCGCCCGCCAGGACCTTCACCCGGGTGTCCGCGGACTCGTCGAGCTGCACGGTGCCCTGGTCGGCCGTCAGGCTCACGTCGCCCAGCCGGCCCACGCCGCGGATCTCGGCGTCGGAGGCGGTGGCCTCGACGTGTGACCCGGCGGGCAGTTGGACCGTCACCTCGACCGCGCCCGGGTGGCCCAGGACGCGGCTCTTCGGCTCGTCGGCCTGGATCCGCAGCGTGCCGCCGTCGAAGGCGACCTGGATCCGCTCGGCGGCCTTGACGTCGCGGTTCTTGCCGGCGTCGGCCGGCAGGACCTCGACGGTGGCGTCGGAGCGGTCGGAGGCGATGAGCCGGACGCGGCCGGCAGGAACGTCCAGGACGACCTGGACCGGGGCGGTGGTGGCGAACTGCTGCATGGTCTTCTCCTCTGTCGTCCAGCGCCGATGCGCTGTTTCCGATGATGGAAAGCTACGTTGCGTTCACAGAAGTTAGCAACAGTGTTGTTGCAAGGGAAGCGCGTAATCGCAGGTTGGAAGGCATTAATCGTTGCATCGACGGTGAAAGTAACGCAACGTCAGAAACGGCGAGCGTTGCAATGGTCAGCCGGTGAACGCTAGGGTGACCGCGTACCCCTCACGCACCACGAAGGAGTCCCGATGCCGGGTGGCAGGCTTACTCAGCCGGAGCGTCAGCAGATCGCGCTGGGGCTCGCCGACGGGCTGGCCTACGCGGAGATCGCCAGGCGTCTCGACCGTCCGACCTCGACCGTGACCAGGGAGGTCATGCGCAACGGCGGACCCACCGCCTACCGCCCCGACCTGGCGCACCGCGCGGCCGAGCGCCGCACCCAGCGCCGCAGGCCCGTCGCGCCCCGGGACGCCGCGCCGCCGCAGGACGTCGAGGGGCGCGACGGGGCGGCGGTGCGGGAGTTCGAGGAGATGTTCACGACCGTCCTGATGCAGTCGGGGCTGCCCAAGATGATGGCCAGGGTGGCGTCCTGCCTCTACACGACCGACGAGGGCAGCCTCACCGCGGCCGACCTCGCCCAGCGGCTCCAGGTGAGCCCGGCGTCGGTCTCCAAGGCCGTCGCGTACCTCGAGGCGCAGGGGCTGGTGCGCCGCGAACGCGACGAACGCAACCGCCGCGAGCGCTACTTCGCGGACGAGGACGTCTGGTACCAGTCGATGCTGGCCAGCGCGCGGGGCACCGCCGCGATGGGCGAGGCCGCGCGGGAGGGGGTCGGCGTCCTCGGTCCGGACACCCCGGCGGGCCGCCGGCTGGAGAACATCGCGCGCTTCGTCGACTTCGTCTCCGAGAGCATCGTCCGCGCCGCCGAACAGGCCCGCGACATCCTCTACACGAAGCCGGCGACGGACCCGGCGCCGCGTGACGCGGAGGACTGAGCGCGCGCGGGTGGGAGCGCGCCGGCCGGGCGGGGGTCGGGTCGCCGCCCGGCCGGGCGCGGTCGGGGTGGCCCCCGGGCGCAGGCCCGGGGGCGGTCTAGGCGGCGGGCCAGGCCGGACCGGCCGGGTCGGTGTCGCGGCGTCCGGTGAGGAGGGCGTCCGCGGTGCGCCAGGCGGTCGGTGAGAGCAGCGGGCGCAACCGCAGCAGCCGGGCCATGAGTTCGGCCCCGTGCCGGGCCCGGATGAGCGGGTCCACCCGGACGAGGTCGAGTTCGTCGGCGGCGATCAGCTCCGCCAGGTCCCGCCGCTGGGCCAGGGAGAGCGAGCGGGTCCGGCCGGTGAACCGTTCGACGTAATGGCCCGAGGGGTGGGTGAGCGTCGGGTAGGTCGCCGCCCGGTCGCAGACCCCGTAGAGGTGGACCAGGGACTCGGCCTCCGGCCCGATCAGCAGGGCGAGCTCCGCGCGCCGGGCCAGGCCCAGAACGGCCGGGGCGAAGGCCTCGGTGCCGTAGGCGGCGTGGCACAGCCCCGCCAGCTGCAGCTCGGGCCGCGCGCCCCAGAGCACGAGCAGCGAACGGACCCGGACCAGGTGCTGCAGGAGCGTGCCGCCCGGGTGGGCGATGGCGTCGGCGCCCAGGCGGCGTAACAGTACGACGGCCCGGTCGGCCGCCGGTGGGGGAGCGGGCACAGTCACGTGTCCTTTCGGCGGGAGGGTCGGGTCGGCACCCGCGCGCACGAGACTGCCCGCCGGCCGTCGTGGACCGGTCGGGTGCCGGAAGATGCGCGGGTTGCCGCCCGGGGCTGCCCTTCTCCCCGATCGTGCTGCCTGGGGGCGAGGCAGGTCAATCCTTGGGTTCGCTTCCCAAGTCCCAGCAGTCGCTTGGGGGTTGCTAGCGTGTGGCGCGTGACTCTTGACGACCTTCGGGTGTTCGTGGCGGTGTGCCGGGCCGGATCGCTCAGCGCGGTGGCGCGCGAGCTGGGCTGCACCCAGTCCGCGGTGAGCCAGCACGTGAAGCGGCTGGAGAAGGAGACCCGCGTCAGCCTGCTGGAACGCCAGCCCCGCGGGGTCGTGCCCACCGCCGCCGGGCGCATCCTGTGGGACGCGGCCTCCGACGGTCTGGCGGGACTGGACCTGGCCCTGCGCCGCCTGGGGGACCTGGTCGACGGGGAGAGCGGCGCGGTCCGGGTGACCACCGGCGGCACCACCGTGCGGCATTTCATGGCCGACGCCATCGTCGACTTCCGCCGCCGCCATCCCCGCGTCAGCCTGGAGTTCCAGACCGAGACCTCCAGCCGCCGCTGCTTCGACGCGCTGCTGTCCAGCAACCTCGACCTGGCGTGGATCACCATCGGCGAGCCGGTCCGCGGCATCGAGCAACGGCCCGCGATCGACCTGCCCTGGGTGCTCGCGGTCCGGGAGGGCGACCCGCTGGCCGGGCGGGAGAGCGTCCGCGTCGCCGACCTCGCCGACCTCCGCCTGGTGCGGCTGCCGCCCAACTCCACCTCCGGCGGGCAGCTCGACGAGGCGTTCGCCGGGTCGGGCCTGCGCGCCGGGTCGGGCACCAGCGTGGCCGACTGGGACACCGCGCTGCTGCTGGCCGAACTGGGGCTGGGGCACGCGGTGGTCCCGGCGCTGCCGGGCATGCGGGAACCGGACGCCGGCGGGGCGGGCGGGCCGCTGCGGCTGGTGCCGATACCCGAACTGCCGCCGCTGCAGGTGGGCTGGGCGGTACGGCGCTGGGACGCGTTGCCGCCGCTGGCGCGGATCTTCGCCGACACGGTCGTCCGGGCGCTGACCGGCTGAGCGGGTGACCGTCTGCGGACCCTCTTGTCGGGTTGGTATGGACCTGTCAGGCTGCGCGCCAGGTCACCACCCAGCCCTGTGGAGGTCGGTCATGCTCTCCCAGCTCCTGCGCTCCCGCCGTTCCCGTTCCCGTTCCGCTCCAGCTTCCGCTCCCGCTCCCGGCGCGCGCTCCGGTGCCGGTTCCCGGCCGCTGTCCCGTGGCGTCCTGGCCCTCGCCGCGCTGGCCGGGGCGACGCTCGCGCCGCCCGCCGCGGCCGCCGCCCCGGCCGCGGCCGCCGTCACTCCGCCCCAGGTGTACGGCTCCTGGCACTGCGGCGACGACGCCTGCACCTGGTCCACCGTCCGCGGCCTCGCGGAGTTCGACGCGAAGAACCACTGGCTGGTCGACCGGGGCGACGGCCGGCCCTCCGTGAACCTGGTGGTGCTCAGCTTCGTCGAGCCGCTCAAGCTGCTGCACCGGACCAACGACGCGGGTACCGTGAACGGCGTGCCCAAGGGCATGACCCGGGAGATCGTGCAGTACTTCACCTCCCGCGGGATCCGCGTGCAACTGTCCGTCGGCGGGCTGACCTACACCGACGCGTGGGACGCCGCCCTCGCCGAGAACGCCGCCCAACTGGGGCGCAACGCCGCGGCGGTGGCGACCGAACTGGGCGTCGGCATCGAGATCGACTACGAGCAGAACACCGACCCGGACCTCGCCGGGCTCCAGGCGTTCATCGACGCCTACCGCGCCGCTCACCCCTACGACGCCACCGGCGCCGACCCGACGGCGCGGCTCACCATCGACGTCGCGGCGGGCGACCGCTGGCTGATCGACATCAACCGCAAGGCCACCACGGACTGGCTGCGGACCGACGTCCCGGTGCTCGACCACGCCAACGCGATGGTCCCGGCCCGGCAGCCCTCGGTGAGCGCGGCGATCGCCAACTGGCAGGAGCACGTGGACGGCAAGTCCACCTACAACCCGCGGGTGCCTCCGCTGGCCCCGGCCAAGTTCACCGGGGCGCTGTACATCACCAACGCGAGCAAGGTCCTCCCGGAGTGCACGGACTTCGCCGCCTCGCTGCAGAACAGCACGGGCTCGTTCACGCAGTCGGTGCAGCCCAACGGGGCGGGCAGCACGCCCGGGATGCTCGGGTACATGTTCTGGGCCGCCGAACGGCCCTCGACGCGAGGTGGGGGCACGCTGCCCCCGAACACCTGCGAGGGCGGTGTGGGCGCGGGCGCGACCGCGTACGGCGTCCCGGTGCCGATGCCGCCGCTGCGGCAGGGCTGACCCGGCCGGTCCGTGCGCCCGCTCACCTCAACGGGTGAGCGGGCGCCTTGGTGTGGCGTCGTCCGCTTCGCTGATCCGGGTGACGCGTGCGGGCGTGCGGCGCCCGTTGTCCACAGGTCAGTTCTGGCCGGATGGCGCGGTTCGAACGGTGGTCGGCTCCGGTCGGGACGGAAGGTGCGGAGCGCGCTCTTCCCGCGTCACACAGCGTGATCGCGTCGCTACCCGACCGGGTGTGTTCGCGGGTGTCGCCCGATGATCGGGGTGGCCGGGGGTGGTGCGGAACGTGCGGCGGTTTTCAGACATCGAACGTCGTTCGAGTGGCCGTGGCACCCCTGGGAAGGTCAGTAATCTCCTGGTCCGGGAGCAGTGTGATAGAGGGGCGCGGGTCCGGAGGGGGTCGATTCCGGCCCCGGGTAGCACCGATGCACCCGGGGACGTCTGCCCGGCCCGCCTGCCCTGTTGGGGGGAAGTGCGTGCAGCTCAAGAATTGGCGCGAGGACATCCGTGCCGGCCGCTCGGCGTTGTTGTCACGGCCGTGGGAGTCCAAGGACCGGGCCGGCCACACCCATGACCCGAACGAGGTCACGGTGCAGCTCGACGGCGTGGGGCGGGAGATCGAGGAGGAGCTCGAGGCGGTCGGGCCGCCGAACGGGGCGGCGGGCGCCGGCGACGCGGCGGACGGGCCGGTGTTCGTCGACGAGTCCGGCCGCCGCAGCCGGCGGTACCGGCGCATCGGCATCGGGGTCGGGGTGGCCTGCGCGGTGTACGCGGTGGTCATCGCGGCGACGCTGCTGTCCGGGAACTCCAACGCGCCCTGGATGCCGTTGCCGGGGCGCGAGCAGGGGCAGGGGAGCGGCGCGGACAGCGCGGTGACCGGGCCGCTGCCGGCGGACCGGGCCGGGCAGTCGGGGGCGCCCGCGAGGATGCCCGGCGGGGGGCCGAGCGGGTCCGCGGGCACGAAGGGGGCGTCGCCCTCCGCGGGCGGGGCGTCCGGGCAGCCGGTGGACGACCGCAAGGCCGCCGGGGGCGACGCGGAGGAGGAGGTCCGGGGGTCGGGCGACGGGGGGACCAAGCCGGCTCCGGCCAGGCCGAGTGCGGTGCCGGATCCCGGGCCGGGGGACGAGCCGGATCCCGGTCCCGGGCCTACGGCGGGGCCTGATCCCTCGCCTGCGGCGAGTGAGCCGCCGGCGCCGGAGCCGACGGAGAGCGCGGCCCCGGGGGACACCACCACCGTCGCCGCGGCCCCGGCCGCCGACACCCCGTACCCCCAGGCCTGACCGCCCCCACCCGTGGGGGTGGAAGCGGTGCGGACACCTTCCCCGCACCCCTGCGGGCAATCGTGCCGCTTGGCGGCACGGGTGGGCGCAGGGGCCTCACGTACTCGCGGGACGGTTCGCTCCAGGTGACGTAAGCCCTTCTGGGAAGGGGGCGGGTCGGGGGATGAACAGCGCTGTCCACCGGGGCTCGACCTTGCGCCGCGGTACGGGTCCCGTGCGAACGGCACCGCGGGCTTGGGCCTGGTGGAGCGAGCCGCTCCCCGCGGAGGCACCGCCCTGCGCCCGCCTCCCCCAAGGACTTCGTCCAGGGGAGTGCCCCCATCGCCCCCTGGGCGGCCCAGCCGCCCACAGGACGGCGGAGGCAACCGCCCGCAGGACGGCGGAGGCAGCCGCCCGCACAGCTCCCGGCCCCGTCCCGGAAGGCAGCGCAGTAGCCGCTCGCGGGCCACGTACCGCGGACGGGAGGCTCGTCGGCCCCGCGGGGTCGTGGCCGGCCCGTCGCGTGAAACAACGTCTCGTCGGAAGAGAAAGCCCCGTACACACCATGGCGACACCACCCGGCCCCCGCGCCGGCTCACCCATCCACGTCCCGCGCCCGGGAGGGGCGGACGCCGACCCGCCCACCCGCCCGGTGCCGGCGTACCGGCCCCCGGCCGACGCCACGAGCGCCCCGGGATCCGCCACCGGACCCCACATACCCGGCCCGGGCCCCGGCCACGGTCCCGGCGGCGCACCGCAGGACCGCCCCCGCGGCGGCAGGTCCCGCCCCCGTAAGGGAAGAACGCGGCGGCCCCGCCGCCTCCCCCTCCGCTACCTGCTGCCGTCGATGCTGCTCGTCGCCCTGTCGGCGATGCTGATGCTCCGCGGCTACGTGAACAGCGAGATCCTCGCCGACCACCGCGTCCGCCCGCCCGGGGCGACCGGCGACGTGCCGCAGGACATCCTGGCGGGCGGGCCCGTCATCGACACCCGGGACGGCCGTATCGGCACGGTGCGGGTGCCCGACCGCCGGCTGGTGCTGACCTTCGACGACGGCCCGAACCCCGAGTGGACCCCCAAGGTCCTCGACGTGCTGAAGAAGCACGACGCGCACGCCGTCTTCTTCGTCACCGGCACGATGGCCTCCCAGCACCCCGAACTGGTCGCCCGCATGGTGGCCGAGGGGCACGAGATCGGGGTGCACACCTTCAACCACCCCGACCTCTCCTACCAGAGCCCGGCCCGCATCGACTGGGAGCTGTCGCAGACCCAGACCGCGCTGGCCGGCGCCGCCGGCATCCGCACCTCGCTGTTCCGCCCGCCGTACTCGTCGTTCGCCGACGCCATGGACGACAACAGCTGGCCGGTCACCCGGCACATCGGGGAGCGCGGGTACCTGACCGTCCTCAACAACACCGACAGCGAGGACTGGAAGCGCCCCGGCGTCGACGAGATCGTCCGCCGGGCCACTCCCCAGCACGGGGCGGGAGCGATCGTGCTGATGCACGACTCCGGCGGCGACCGCAGCCAGACCGTGGCCGCGCTCGACCGGATGCTGCCCGCGCTCGAGCGCGAGGGCTACGCGTTCCAGAACCTCTCCGAGGCGCTGGACGGGCCGAGCGCCCACACCGAGGTGTCCGGCGCGGAGCTGTGGAAGGGCAAGGCCTGGGTGTGGCTGGTGCAGGCCTCCGAGTCGGTCACCACCGTGCTGGTGTCCGGCCTGGTGGTGATCGGCGCCCTGGTTATCGGCCGGTTCGCGCTGATGCTGCTGCTGTCCGCGCTGCACGTCCGCCGGGTGCGCCGACGCGGCGGCCGGTGGGGCGAGTGTCCGGTCACCGAACCGGTGACGGTGCTGGTCCCGGCGTACAACGAGGCCAAGTGCATCGAGAACACGGTGCGTTCGCTGATGGCGAGTGAGCATCCCATCGAGGTGGTGGTCATCGACGACGGGTCCTCCGACGACACCGCCGGCATCGTCGAGGCGATGGACCTGCCCAACGTCCGGGTGGTCCGTCAGGTCAACGCCGGCAAGCCCGCCGCGCTCAACCGCGGCATCGCCAACGCCAGTCACGACATCATCGTGATGATGGACGGCGACACCGTCTTCGAGGCGGCCACCGTGCGGGAGCTGGTCCAGCCGTTCGCCGACCCGGGGGTCGGGGCGGTGGCCGGCAACGCCAAGGTCGGCAACCGGGACTCGCTGATCGGGGCCTGGCAGCACATCGAGTACGTGATGGGCTTCAACCTGGACCGCCGCATGTACGACGTGCTGCGCTGCATGCCGACCATCCCCGGCGCGGTCGGGGCGTTCCGGCGCACCGCGCTGGAGCGGGTCGGCGGGATGAGCGAGGACACCCTCGCCGAGGACACCGACATCACCATGGCGATCCACCGCGACGGCTGGCAGGTCGTGTACGCGGAGAACGCGCGGGCGTGGACCGAGGCGCCCGAGTCGGTGCAGCAGCTGTGGTCGCAGCGCTACCGGTGGTCCTACGGCACCATGCAGGCCATCTGGAAGCACCGCGGCGCGATCCTCGACCAGGGCTCCTCCGGGCGGTTCGGCCGGGTCGGGCTGCCGCTCGTCTCGCTCTTCATGGTGCTGGCGCCGCTGCTGGCCCCGCTCTTCGACGTGTTCCTGGTCTACGGGCTGGTCTTCGGCCCGACCGGGGCGACGGTCGGCGCCTGGCTGGGCGTGCTCGCAGTCCAGGCGGTCTGCGCGGCCTACGCGTTCCGGCTGGACAAGGAGTCCATGCGGTACCTGATCTCGCTGCCGCTGCAGCAGATCCTCTACCGGCAGCTGATGTACGTGGTCCTGCTGCAGTCCTGGATCACGGCGTTGACCGGCGGCCGCCTGCGGTGGCAGAAGCTGCGCAGGACCGGCGTGGTCGACGCCGCTCCGGTGGCCGCGTCCGGCGCGCGGGAGGCCACGGCATGAGCACCGAAACGACCGGCACGACCGGCACGACCGGCACGACCGGCACGACCGGCACCACCGGCAGGACAGACCCGATCCGCACCACCGGCACGACCGACCGGACCGGCCCGACGGACGCCCCGCCCTTCCCCGGGCACCCCGTCGGGGCCGAGGCCACGCCCCCGGACGGGACCGGCGCCGGCGCCCCGCGCGGCAGGACGCGGGACCGTTACCTGGACCTGCTGCGCGCCCTCGCGCTGCTGCGGGTGATGGTCTACCACGTCTTCGGGTGGGCCTGGCTGACCGTCGTGTTCCCCTCCATGGGCGTGATGTTCGCCCTGGCCGGCGCGCTGACCGCGCGGTCCCTTCAGCGGCCGGGCGGCACGGCACGCAAGGTCGTCGCCTCGCGGGTGCGGCGTCTGCTGCCGCCGCTGTGGGCCTTCTCCGCGGTGCTGCTCGGCGTGCTGTTCCTGGGCTTCGGCTGGCGGCCCGAGGGGGTGTGGGGCTGGACCGGGATGCTCGACTACCTGGTGCCGGTGGGCGCGCCGCCCTACCCGGAGGAGGTGGGCTCGGAGTCCGGGCTGCTGGACGCCACCTGGGTGATGGAGGGCGCCGGCCCGCTCTGGTACCTGCGCGCCTACCTGTGGTTCGTGGTCGCCTCCCCGCTGCTCCTGCGGCTCTTCCGCCGCGCGCCCTGGCCCACGCTGCTCGCGCCGCTCGCCCTGACCGGCGTGTTCGGCACCGGACTGGTCGAGATCCCCGGCGAGACCGGCGAGGTGGTCAAGGACTTCTGCGTCTACGGAAGTTGCTGGATCCTCGGCTTCGCCCACGAGAACGGGGCGCTGGCCCGGGTGCCGCGGTACGTCAGCGTCTCCGCCGCCTCGGCGATGATGGCGCTGGGCCTGTGGTGGGCCTCCGGGCACCAGGGGGAGGACCGCTGGGACCTCAACGACATCGCCCCGGCGCAGGCGCTGTGGTCGCTCGGCTTCGTGGTGGTCCTGCTGGTCTACGCGCCGGTGTGGACGGAACTGCCCGGGCGGCTGCGGCGCTTCGACGGCCTGGTGACCCTCGCCAACAACCGCGCGGTCACCGTGTACCTGTGGCACAACCTGCTGATCACCCTCACCTTCCCGCTGCTCGACCTGTTCGGGGTGGGCGAGGCGTGGTCGCTGCCGGGGTCCTTCCTCCTGCTGCTGCCGCTCCTGGCCCTGGTGGTCCTGGCCTTCGGCTGGGTCGAGGACGTCGCGGCGGGCCGCCGGATCCGCCCCTGGCCGACGGGGCGGACCCGGCGGCGCTCGGCCGTGCGGTGAGGAGCCGCCGGCCGGTGCGGTGAGGCCCGGCGCCCGGGAGGTCCACGGCCGTCGCCGGTCCGTGGACCTCTCAGGCGTCGCGCCGCTGAGGTGAGTGCAACGTTCCACCGCGGTCACCGGCACGCGCCGGGGACCGAAACGCGCGCTGCCTAGCGTCGGTGACGTCAGTCGGTGAGCCCCCGTGGAGGCGTCATGCGCACAGCCCCCGTCGCGAACAAGAGGTCCGGTCGCTGGATCGAGCACTGGGATCCGGAGGACGAGACGTTCTGGAAGGAGAAGGGCGAGCGGGTAGCCCGGCGGAACCTCGCCTTCTCCGTGCTCTCCGAGCACATCGGGTTCTCCGTCTGGACGCTCTGGTCGGTGCTGGTCCTCTTCATGGGCCCGGAGTACGGCCTGACCCCGGCCGACAAGTTCCTGCTGACCTCGATGGTCACCCTGGTCGGCGCGGTGGTCCGGGTGCCGTACACCTTCGCGGTCGCCGTCTTCGGCGGGCGGAACTGGACGGTGATCTCGGCGAGCATGCTGCTGGTCCCCACCGTCGCCGCGTTCACGGTGATGGAGCCGGGGACCTCCTTCTCCACCTTCCTCCTGGTCGGCCTGCTGGCCGGCGTCGGCGGCGGCAACTTCGCCTCCAGCATGACCAACATCAACGCCTTCTTCCCGCTCCGCCGCAAGGGCTGGGCGCTCGGCCTGAACGCGGGCGGCGGCAACATCGGCGTGCCGGTGATCCAGCTGGTCGCGCTCGCCGTCATCGGCGCGGGCGGCGGCCCGCGGCTGCTGCTGGGCGTCTACATCCCGCTGGTCCTGGTCGCCGTGGCCCTCTCCTGGAGGTACATGGACAACATCGCCTCGGTCCGCAACGACACCGGGGCCGCCCTCGACGCGGCCAGGGACGGCCACACCTGGATCATGGCGGTGCTCTACATCGGCACCTTCGGCTCGTTCATCGGGTACAGCTTCGCCTTCGGCATGGTGCTGCAGACCCAGTTCGGCCGGACCCCGCTGGAGGCCGCCGGAGTGACCTTCGTCGGCCCGCTGCTCGGCTCGCTGATCCGCCCCGTCGGCGGCCGGCTCGCCGACCGGTTCGGCGGCGCGCGCATCACCCTGGCCACCTTCCTCGCGATGGCGGCCGCCACCGTGGTCCTCGTGGTGGCCGGCCGGGCCGGCTCGCTGACCCCGTTCACCTGCGCCTTCGTGGTGCTGTTCGTGCTGACGGGGCTGGGCAACGGGTCGACGTTCAAGATGATCCCGGGCATTTTCCACCGCAAGGCGCTGGCCCGCGGGCTGCGCGGGGAGGCCGCGGACGCCTACGGACGGCGGCTGTCCGGCGCCTCCATGGGGCTGATCGGCGCGATCGGCGCGCTCGGCGGCGTCGGGATCAACCTGGCGTTCCGTCAGTCGTTCATGACCTCCGGCTCGGGCACCGGCGCCTTCCTCTCCTTCCTCGCGGTCTACGCCGTCTGCATCCTCGTCACCTGGGCGGTATACCTTCGGCGTCCGGCCGCCTCCGCACCGACGGAGGCCGGCACCCAGGTGGACGGCGAGGCGAAGCCGCAGCTCAGCTATGCCGAGGTGTGACGTAACGGCGCCGAAATGAGGAAGATCCGAGCCTGTCACGCGCTGTTGACAGGCTCGGATCCGTGCGCGGCCCCTCGGCGGCGCGCGGGGACTCGACAGCGGTTCGATGCGGGACGAGAGCGGGACGAGAGCCGGATGGAAGACCAGGAACAGCAGCAGCCGGAGGCCACCCACGGCCCGCTGGCCGGCTTCACCGTCGGTGTGACGGCGGCCCGCCGCGCCGAGGAGCTCGGCGCGCTCCTCCAGCGCCGCGGGGCGAACGTGGTCCACGCCCCCGCCCTGCGCATCGTGCCGCTCTCCGACGACGGCGAACTCCTCGCCGCCACCAAGGAGCTGCTGCGCCGCGCCCCCGACGTGGTGGTCGCCACCACCGCCATCGGCTTCCGCGGCTGGGTGGAGGCCGCGGAGGGCTGGGGGCTCGGCGGCGACCTGCTGAAGGTCATGGGCGAGGTCCGCATCCTGGCCCGCGGCCCCAAGGTCAAGGGCGCGGTGCGGGCCGCCGGGCTCACCGAGGAGTGGTCGCCCGCCTCCGAGTCGATGGCCGAGGTCCTGGACCGGCTGCTGGACGAGGGCGTCGAGGGGCGCCGCGTCGGCATCCAGCTGCACGGCGAACCGCTGCCCGGCTTCGTCGAGGCGCTGCGGGAGGCCGGGGCCGAGGTGGTCGGGGTGCCCGTCTACCGGTGGATGCCGCCGGAGGACCTCGGCCCCGTCGACCGGCTGCTCGACGCCGCGCTCGCCCGCACCCTGGACGCCGTCACCTTCACCAGCGCGCCCGCCGCCGCCTCGCTGCTCGCCCGCGCCGAGGCCCGCGGACAGCTCCCCGCACTGCTCGACGCCTTCGCCCACGACGTGCTCCCCGCCTGCGTCGGCCCGGTCACCGCGCTGCCGCTGCACGCCCACGGCGTCGACACCGTGCAGCCCGAGCGGTTCCGGCTCGGCCCGCTCGTCCAGCTGCTGTGCCAGGACCTCCCGGCCCGCGCCCGCGCCCTGCCGGTCGCCGGGCACCGCGTCGAGATCCGCGGCCACGCCGTACTGGTCGACGCCGAACTGCGGCCCGTCCCCCCGGCCGGCATGGCGCTGCTGCGCGCGCTCTCCCGCCGCCCGGGCTGGGTGGTCTCCCGCGCCGACCTGCTGCGCGCCCTGCCCGGAGCGGGCCGCGACGAGCACGCCGTGGAGACCGCGATGGCCCGGCTGCGCACCGCTCTGGGCGCCCCCAAGCTCATCCAGACCGTCGTCAAGCGCGGTTACCGTCTCGCCCTGGACCCCGCCGCGGATACCAAGTACGCGAATTGATCCAGGTCGCGTACTGTTGACGGCCGCCAGTACGCATGAATGGGGACACCGGTGGCCGCTCAGGCACAAAAGGGGAACGCGGTCGACACGGCTCGCAGCACGGCTAGCGAGAGTGACGGCGACGCGGCGGGGGACTCCGCCAGAGAACGCGAGATCGCCCTCGAGCAGGAACATCTCGACCGCGTGTACGTCCGCCTCGAGGAGAAGATCTCCGAGGCGGAGTTCCTGATGCGGGACGCCGCCCGCAAGGGCCACGTCGGCACGCCCGGCGCGCTCGCCGAACGCGACGCGCAGGTCTTCCGGGCCGGCGTCCACCTCAACCGGCTCAACAACGAGTACGAGGACTTCCTCTTCGGCCGCATCGACATGCTGCTGGGCAAGGACGGCAAGAAGGGCCCCGACGGCGCCTACACCTCCGTCGAGCCCGCCGACGAGGCGATCCGCGAGGACGACACCGCGGACATCGCCGAGACCCTGCACATCGGCCGGATCGGCGTCCTCGACGAGGACTACGCGCCGCTGGTCATCGACTGGCGCGCCCCGGCCGCCGCCCCGTTCTACCGCGCCACCCCCGTCGACCCGGGCCGGGTGGTGCGCCGCCGCGTCATCCGCTCCCGCAACCGCAAGGTGCTCGGCGTCGAGGACGACCTGATGCGCCCGCGGCTCACCGCCCACCTCGACGGCCGCGAGCTCGCCGTCATCGGCGACGGCGCGCTGATGGCCGCGCTGGGCCGCGCCCGCGGACACACCATGCGCGACATCGTCTCCTCCATCCAGGCCGAGCAGGACCAGGTGATCCGGGCCCCCGCCGCCTCCGTCACCTACGTGGAGGGCGGACCGGGCACCGGCAAGACCGCTGTCGCCCTGCACCGCGCCGCCTACCTGCTCTACCAGGACCGGCGGCGCTACGCGGGCGGCATCCTGATCGTCTCCCCGACGCCGCTGCTGGTCGCCTACACCGAGGGCGTGCTGCCCTCGCTCGGCGAGGAGGGGCAGGTCGCCGTCCGCGCGATCGGCTCGCTCGTCGACGGCGTCGAGGCCACCCTGCACGACTCCCCGTCCGCCGCCCGCGTCAAGGGCTCCTACCGGATGCTCAAGGTGCTGCGGAAGGCCGCCCGCGGCGCCCTCGAACTGGGCCCCGGCGGCACCGGCGAGGTCCCGTGCCCCGAGCGGCTGCGGGTGGTCGCCTTCAACCGCCGCCTGGAGCTGGAGGCCGGCGAGCTGGAGCGGATCCGCCAGGCCGCCCTGGGCGGCACCGCCCCGGTCAACCTGCTGCGCCCGCGCGCCCGCAAGCTGCTGCTCGACGCGCTGTGGCAGAAGTCCGGAGCCGGCTCCCGGCACAGCGACCCGGAGCTCGCCGCCGAACTGCGCTCCTCCTTCGACGAGGACGTCACCACCGAGGACCCGTTCATCGAGTTCCTCGACGCCTGGTGGCCCGAGGTCACCCCGCGCGCGGTGCTCACCGCGATGGCCGACGAGCGGCGCCTGGGGCGCTGGGCGCGCCGCGTCCTCAACCCCGGCGAGATCCGCAAGGTCGCCAGGTCGCTGCGCCGCGACGGGCTGACGGTCCACGACATCGCGCTGCTCGACGAGCTGGAGGCGGTGCTCGGTGTGCCCGTGCGCCCGCGCCGCAAGCGTGAGCTCGACCCGCTGGACCAGCTGACCGGCCTCGAGGAGCTGATGCCGCAGCGCGAGGAGACCCAGCGCGAGCGGGCCGAACGGCTCGCGAAGGAGCGGGTGGAGTACGCGCACGTCATCGTCGACGAGGCGCAGGACCTGACGCCGCTGCAGTGGCGGATGGTGGGGCGGCGCGGGCGGCACGCCACCTGGACGGTGGTCGGCGACCCGGCGCAGTCCTCCTGGTCCGACCCCGACGAGGCCGCCCAGGCCCGTGACGAGGCGCTGGGCACCCGGCCGCGGCGGCGGTTCACCCTCACCGTCAACTACCGCAACCCCTCCGAGATCGCGGAGCTGGCCGCCAGGGTGCTGGCGCTGGCCATGCCGGGCGCCGAGGCGCCCACCGCGGTCCGCTCCACCGGCGTCCGGCCCCGGTTCGCGGTGGCCACGGGCGGGCTCGGTCCCACCGTGCGGGCCGAGGCACAGCGGCAGCTGGCGCTGGTCGAGGGCACGGTGGGCGTGGTCGTGCCGATGAACCGCCGCGAGGAGGCGGCCCGTTGGCTGCAGGGGCTGGGGGACCGGGTGGTCGCCCTGGGCAGCCTGGAGGCCAAGGGCCTGGAGTACGACGCCACCGTGGTCGTCTCCCCGGCCGAGATCGCCGACGAGTCGCCGGCCGGACTGCGGGTCCTGTACGTGGCCCTCACCCGCGCCACCCAGCAGCTCACCGTCGTCTCCGGGGAACGCGACGACCCGGACGGCGACGGCGTGCCGGACCTCCTGCGGGACTGACCGGCCCCGCAGGACACGCACGGCCCCTCACACGGGAGGAGGCCCGGACCGCGAGCGCGGTCCGGGCCTCCTGGCGTGTGCGGGGCGTCAGCCGCCGGCGCCCGCGCGACGGTTGCGGATCACGATCGCGCCGCCGGCCGCCAGCAGCAGGGCCGCGGCGAAGGCGAGGCCGACGGCCGGACCGGCGCCGGTCTCGGCCAGGTCGCCCTCGGCGGGAGCGGCGGTGGCCTCCTGCGTCGGCTCGGCGCCGGTCGGGACCTCGGTCGGCTGACCGGTGGCGCCGCCCTCGGTGCCGCCGCCGGGCTGCTCGTCGCAGTCCTGCTCGTCACCGGTGCCGGTGCACGGCGGCGTCTGGCAGTCCTGCTCCTCGCCCGAGCCGCCCTGCTGCTCCTCGCACGGCTGCTCCCCGCCCGGGTTCTCCTCGCCGGGGTTCTCCTCGCCCGGGTTCTCTCCGCCCGGGTTCTCCTCGCCGGGGTTCTCCCCACCCGGGTTCTCCTCGCCCGGCTGCTCCGGGGCGGAGGAGGCGGGGCAGGTGTGGGAGAGGTTGAAGAACTTGACGTCCGCGCCCTCGGTCTCGGCGACGGCCGCGACCAGCTTCGCGCCCGGCTCGGAGGCCGCGTAGGCGTGCTTGTCGCTCGGCGGGCCGAAGTCGGTGATCACCTGCTCGCCACCGGGCTCGAAGGTGAGGGTCAGCTTGGTGAACACGGTGTCGTTGCCCGGCAGCACGAAGTGCCAGCCGTCCTTGCCGGCGGGAACGGTGGGGCAGTCGCCGTTCTGGAAACCGCCGGCCGTGAGGGGCAGGTCCTGGTGGATCTGCTCGGTGTGGTTCTCCGCGCCGGTGGCGGCGGCGGGGACGGCCGCGCCGGCGAGCAGGAGGGTCGCCGCGAGGGGAAGCGCGGAGGCCCAACGGGGAAGTGAGCGGTGAGACATGGGGGCACCTCTGGCACAGAAGCGGATGAGTGTGGCCGAGAGAGCGAGCTTCCTGTCCCTAAGTGATCACGGTCAAGACGCGAAAGGATCACTTGACGGCCTTGTCCCGCTTTGCTCCGGGCAACGATTGCGTAACGGAAGGTTTACGGACCGTCCGGTGATCCTCGGCCACGGTGGCGGAAAACGGCCCGCGACCCTGGCGTGGCCGGAAGCGTTTGTTAGCCTTGAACGTGACACCGGCCCGATCCAAGCCCCCGGGCCCAACCTTCGTCGCTACGAGCGACCACTTGCCGCGAGGCGAGCATGGCGGGTCGGTGTCACCTCTCCACTTCAGGGAATCAGGGACCCATGTCACCCACGGGCGGCATGGGCCCTCGTCGTTCCCGGACCCGGCCTTTCCGGCGCCTTTCGGGTGAACTGTGACGAACCTCCCCCGACTAACGCCTACTCGTCGGTAGGTGCGACGATCGGACGGCAGATTCGATTCCGCCACCGCACGCCGCCCGCCCTCGGCGACGACGCCCGGCCCGCGGCGGCAGCGGCGGCGACCTGCGGCAACGGCGACAACAGCAGTACACGCAGCACACGCAGTACACGCGAAAGCAGAGGAACTCCGCCATGGCAACGGCGCCCAGCGTCTCCTACTCGATGACCATCCGGCTGGAGGTGCCCGCGAGCGGAACCGCCGTGTCGCAGCTCACCACCGCCGTGGAGTCCTCCGGAGGCTCGGTGACCGGCCTCGACGTCACTGCCTCGGGGCACGAGAAGCTCCGGATCGACGTCACGATCGCCGCCACCTCCACCGCGCACGCCGACGAGATCGTCGAGAACCTGCGCACCATCGAGGGCGTCACGCTGGGCAAGGTCTCCGACCGTACGTTCCTCATGCACCTCGGCGGCAAGATCGAGATGGCGTCGAAGCATCCCATTCGCAACCGTGACGACCTCTCCATGGTCTACACGCCGGGCGTGGCCCGGGTGTGCATGGCCATCGCGGAGAACCCCGAGGACGCCCGCCGCCTGACCATCAAGCGCAACGCGGTCGCCGTCGTCACCGACGGCTCGGCCGTGCTGGGCCTCGGCAACATCGGCCCCAAGGCCGCCCTGCCGGTGATGGAGGGCAAGGCCGCCCTCTTCAAGCGGTTCGCGGGCATCGACGCCTGGCCGATCTGCCTGGACACCCAGGACTCCGACGCCATCGTCGAGATCGTCAAGGCGATCGCCCCGGGCTTCGCCGGCATCAACCTCGAGGACATCTCCGCGCCCCGCTGCTTCGAGATCGAGGCCCGCCTGCGCGAGGCCCTGGACATCCCGGTCTTCCACGACGACCAGCACGGCACCGCCATCGTGGTGCTGGCGGCGCTCACCAACGCGCTGCGGGTGGTCGGCAAGCCCATCGACGACGTCCGCGTCGTCATGTCCGGCGCCGGCGCGGCCGGCACCGCCATCCTGAAGCTGCTGCTGGCGGCCGGCGTGAAGAACGCCGTGGTCGCCGACATCCACGGCGTGGTGCACGCCGGCCGCCACGACCTGGTCGACGCCGAGCCCGGCTCTGCCCTGCGCTGGATCGCCGACAACACCAACCCGGAGAACCTCACCGGCACCCTCAAGGAGGCCGTGCGCGGCGCGGACGTCTTCATCGGCGTCTCCGCCCCCAACGTCCTGGACGGCGCCGACGTGGCCGCGATGGCCGACGACGCCGTCGTCTTCGCGCTCGCGAACCCGGACCCGGAGGTCGACCCGGCGGTCGCCCGGCAGACCGCCGCGGTGGTCGCCACCGGCCGCTCCGACTTCCCGAACCAGATCAACAACGTGCTGGTCTTCCCCGGCGTCTTCCGCGGCCTGCTGGACGCGCAGTCCCGCACGGTCGACACCGGCATGATGCTGGCCGCCGCGACGGCGCTGGCCGACGTGGTCACCGAGGACGAGCTGAACGCGAACTACATCGTCCCGAGCGTCTTCAACGACAAGGTCGCCGGAGCGGTCGCCGGGGCGGTCCGCCGGGCCGCGGAGTCCGTCCAGGGCTGACCCGCCCGGGTTCCGCCCACCGCCCCGCCGGAGCCGTCCGGCGGGGCGGGGCGGGCACTGTCGGCGGCAGGACGTAACGTGAGAGGGCATCGCGGCCGGAGCCGCCGCGTGCGGTGGCCACGCCACGCGTACGTGTGACTCCCCGCCGTGTTCGTCGGTGCCGGATTGGCTTTAGCGCCGCAGGTGGGGGCAGGATGCCTCTCTGGGCGCGAGGGTCCGACCATGGACCCGGGTGCGTGGGGCTCTCCGGTGACCCTGGCAGCATCGGCTTCGCTGTGCCCGACATGCGGCCTGGCCGCGTGGCCCGCCTCAACGGCAAGAAGAAACACGGGAGTAAGAACATGAACCGCAGTGAGCTGGTGGCCGCGCTGGCCGACCGCGCCGAGGTGACCCGCAAGGACGCCGACGCCGTTCTGGCCGCGTTCGCCGAGGTTGTCGGCGACATCGTCGCCAAGGGCGACGAGAAGGTCACGATCCCCGGCTTCCTGACCTTCGAGCGCACCCACCGTGCCGCTCGCACCGCCCGCAACCCGCAGACCGGTGAGCCGATCCAGATTCCGGCCGGCTACAGCGTCAAGGTCTCCGCGGGCAGCAAGCTGAAGGAAGCCGCCAAGGGCAAGTGACCCGGCCGGCTCAGGCAGCGTGAAGGGCGGCCACCCCCCTGGGGGGGGGGCGCCCGTATGCGGGCGCGCGGGGGCCGGGGGCCCCCCGCGGAGCCGCGCGGCGTGCCGGGGGGCGCCACCGTGGGGCCCCCGGCGGCGCG
>NZ_JBHTVQ010000086.1:0-21530 GCF_042792855.1 Streptomyces sp. NPDC056600 | reverse complement strand
TCCTGCGAGGGCGCGGCGCCGGGCCTCGGCGCGTCCAGGTCCGCAGGTCAGGACCTCTGTTCCTTGCTTGCGGCGCCGCCCTTCCGGCGCCACTTCCACGCCCACAGGCCGGAGGTGCGCACGTCCTCGAGGAATTCGGGACGCAGCGGGCCGAGACGGGCCTCGGCCTCAGGGGTGCGGGGATCGTCCAGCAACGACAGCCCGTACGCGCCCTCCAGACGCAGCTCCTGGTCGTCCTCGTCGAGGAGCCCCCACAACGCCTGGGCCACCGAGGGGTGCGGATCGCGCGTCCGGTTGAGCGCGCTCGCGGCCGCGAGGCGGACGGTGTGGACCGTGTCGTCGAGCAGCTCCAACAGGATCCGCCGGGTCTCGGGACACCGACGGCGACCGGCGGCCGTCGCCACCGTCTCCCGCACCCCCGGGTCGTCGTCCCCCGCCAGGGCGGTGAGGGCGGTGAGGGCGGCCGGCGAGTACGCGGACGGCCACATCAGCAGGCAGTCGGCGGCCGCACGGCGCACCCGTGCGTCGGCATGCCCGGTATGGGGAAGGACGACGGCTCCCGAGCCGTCGTCGGCCGTGGCCAACGCGTCCAGCACGCTGGCCAGCACCTCGGGATCGGACTCCTGCGCGGTCCAGGCGACGAGGACGCGGTCCGACTCCCGCTGCCGGGCACCTTCGAGCGCCACGGTGACCCCCAGGCATCGCAGGTGCTCCGCCACGAACAGGCGGTGACCGCGGTCGGGATGGTGTCGGTGCGCGAGGACGGCCTGCCAGGTCCGGTCGCTGCCGCGCGCCTCGAGGACCAGGTGGGACTCCCAGAAGTCCACGTGCCGCGCGTCGGTGCGGGCGGCCCGGGCGACCAGCTCCTCGGGCGGAGTGAGAACGCGGAACGCCCATTCGAGCTTGGTGAGGACCGCCCCGTGCCCGGCCCGGACGGTCCGGCCGCCGAGGGTGATCCGCTCGATGTCCGGCTCCTGCCAGTCCGCGAACGGGTCGTCCACGATGCGCACCACCTCGGCGTCGCCGGACGCCCCGGTGAGCCGCCGCAACTCGGCTTCGGCCCCTGTGTCGTACCAGCGCCGGGCCAGGGCCAGCAAGCGGTCACGTTCCACGGCCGGCAGACGCAGACGCGGTTCCTTCCCGAGCACGGCGCCCACCAGCCCGGGGGAGCCCGACGCGACGGCGAGCGTCAGCGGGGTCGTCCCGTCCGGCAACGGACGGTCGGGATCGGCGCCGCCTTCGACCAGGTCCCCGGTCCGGTCCACGTCGTACGCCCGGATCGCGGCGAGCAGCGACTCGTCCGCCGTCCCGTCCACGGACCCGTTCGCCTGTCCGTTCTGCTCATCCTGCTCGTCCTGCTTGTCCTGCTTGTCCATGCGGACATCACCCCCTCGGCGCATCGTGTCACGCCTGGTGGGGAGGGTGCTTCCGGATTCCCGCCGCGGAAAACCGGTGGGGGAGACGGGCGCGCCGCGGCTACCGTGCCCGGTCGGGGGTGGGCGCCGCCCGCCCGGGAGGAGGAACGGCACACCGGATGAGCGCACGGCTGCGGGGGATGGCCCGGGAGAACGAGGAGATCGTGGCGGCGGGCTTCTACCGCAGGTCCGACGGACGCGAGGTCTCCCTCGCCGAGGCGGTGCGGGCGGCACGTGAGGGCACCCGCACGGTGGGGCCCGGCCCCGTGCCGGTGCCGGCCGCGGAACCGGTGCCCACCGTCGTCGAGGTCACCGCGGAGAGCAGCCTGGAGGCCGCGCGCCGCCTCGCCGCCGACGGCGCGGACTCTCTGGCGGTGCTGAACTTCGCCTCGGCGCGCAATCCCGGCGGTGGCTACCTCAACGGGGCGCAGGCACAGGAGGAGGCGCTCTGCCGAGGCTCTGCCCTCTACACCTGTCTGCTGCGCGCGCCCGAGTACTACGAGCACCACCGGGCCGACCGGGACCCGTTCTACTCGGACCGGGTGATCCATTCCCCGGCGGTGCCGGTCTTCCGCGACGACCGCGGGCGTCTGCTGGACGCGCCGTACACGGCCGGCTTCCTCACCTCGCCCGCGCCCAACGCCGGTGTGATCGCCCGCAAGGCCCCCGACCGAGCCGCGGAGGTCCCCGCCGCCCTGGTCTCACGGGCCGGGCGCGTGCTGGAGACGGCGGCGGCGCACGGCTACCGGCGGCTGGTGCTCGGCGCCTGGGGCTGCGGGGTCTTCATGAACGACCCGGCCGAGGTGGCCGAGGCCTTCCGCGTCCCGCTCGCCCCGGGCGGGAGCTTCGAGGGACGGTTCGCGCACGTCGTGTTCGGGATCCTCGACCGCACCCGGGCCGCCACCACCCGCACGGCCTTCGAGAACGCCTTCCGCGACCTCACCGGAGCAGGGAGGGTGTCCTGATGACCAGTGATCAGCCCGGGGAAGCCGGCGCCCCCGTCGATGTCAGCGCCCTGGCGGTCAACGTCACCGTCCCGGAGGCGCTCCGCTGGACCGACATCTGGCGCGGGCAGGAGTTCACCCTGTCCACGTTGAACATCCGCCTACTCCCCGACGGAACCCTCGCCGCGAAGGCCTATGGCCGCCCGACGGCGGGCGGCCGGGGCGCCTACGTGTCGTTCCCCGTCCCGGCCGACCGGCCCGAGCTCACGGCCCTGGTCGCGGCGGCCGCGACGAGGGCCAGTGAGCTCTGGGCGGCCCACCGCGGCCTCGGCTGACGCACGGAGCGCCGGGGTCGGGGGAGGAAGCGGGGGGAGACGGTCAGCGACCGAAGCGCACGCTGTTGAAGGCGAAGCCCTTCGGCGCCTTCTGTCCCGCAGCCAGGCGCTTGGCGGCCCCGCCGCACTTCTTGCCGGCGTAGACGGTCGCCCTGACGTTGGTCCGGTTCTGCGCGGCGCGCCCCTTCTCGGCCATGCCGAGGCACTCGCCGGTGGGCGGGTTCTCGACGAAGTACGGGGTGCCCTTGGCGCCGATCCAGTGGAACTGGCCCTTCGCGGCGACGGCGCCCGGCGCCGCGGCGGACACGTCGGCGGACGCGGTGGAGGACAGGCCGGCGGCCAGGGCGAGCCCGCAGGCGAGGACGAGGGCGGAACGGCGCAGGTGTGTAAGTGATCGCATGCCGGGTGAAACGATCACGGCCGTGATCGGTCACGCCGCGGTGGACCGACCACAGTGGACGGACCGCGGTGGACGGACCGCGGCCGACCGACGGCAGGGCCCCGGCCCCCGCGTGGTCGTGGCCGCGGGTGGGCGCGAATCGGCCGATCCCCTGCCGGCTGAGGGCGCCGTGTTGAATGATGTGGCCATGAAGATCCCGGAGCGTCGCGTCCAACTGGCCGACGGCGCCGACAGCGAGCGCCGGTTCACCGGTCCCGCCACCGGCGACGAACGCGGCATGCTGGTCGCTGCCCTGGACGCGCAGCGCGCCACCCTACGGCTCAAGTGCGAGGGTCTGGGAGCGGAGTCGGCCCGTCGCTCGGTCCCGCCGTCGTCGCTCTCCCCGCTCGGGCTGGTCCGACACCTCGCCAACGTGGAGCGGCGCTGGTTCCGGGTGGTGCTCGCCGGTCAGGACGTCGAACTCCGCTTCTCCTCACCGCGGACGCCGGAAGGGGACTTCGACGGTGCGTCCCCGGCCCCGGAGGTCGTCGCGGAGTCCTGGGCGGCCTGGCACGACGAGGTCGCGTTCGCGGAGGCGTTCGTCGCCGCCGCTCCGGACCTCGACGTCGAGGGGGAGGACGCCTGGCGGGGCGTCGTCTCGCTGCGCTGGGTGCTCCTGCACATGGTCGAGGAGTACGCCCGGCACAACGGCCACGCGGACCTCCTCCGCGAACGGATCGACGGCGCGGTCGGCGTGTGACGTCTCCGCGGCGCACAGCCGCCCGCGCCGCCCGCGCGCCCGTGCCCCTGCGCCGCCCGAGCGGAACGGGTCAGCGGACGCGGGCCGCGATCGCCCGGGCGCACGCCAGCGACTCGGTGCGGGTGGTGTCCACCTCGAGGTCGTAGGCGACGCCCTGATGGACCAGGTCGGCCTGCATGGCCGCCATCCCCCGGACACGGTCCCCGCGGGCGATCTCCCGCCCCGAGGCGACCGTGCTGTCGCACCGCACACCCACCCAGAGCACGTCCAGGCCGTCCAGGACCCTCAGCCACCGCTGCTGGGACCGCGCCCCGCCGAGGAACACGTCGTCGATGATCACCCGGGCGCCCGCGCGGGCTGTCGTCGCGATGCCCTCGGTCCAGGCGGCCTCCATCGCCCGGAACTCGGCGCCGACCGTCACCTCGCCGTCCGGCCCGAGTTCGATGCCGTCCTGCGAGGACCGCATCCGCGCCGGCAGCGCGTCGACGAAGGAGTCGCAGCCGAAGGCGAGCCAGGGATCCGGCAGCACGGACTGCAGACACCGGACGATGCCGGACTTCCCCGCGCTGGAGCCGCCGTTCAGAATGATCATTCGCGTGTGCACCGCGCCACCCTAGAGCGCTCCCGCGCGTGGCCGCACCGGAATATGGACGAGGCGTCCCGTAGTGCGGAGACGTCCACGGGCCGCCCGGCAAGGTGTGCGGGGCAACCACGAGCGGTCCGCGGACGTCGTACCGTGGGGCCGGACGAGGGAGGACCGCGCACATGCCGAGAGCGCAACGACGGGTATCACGGGGCGAGTTGACGGCTCTGCGGGCGCTGGACCGGTTCGTGGGGCGCCGCGAGGAGATGGCCTTCTTCGCGCGGAACCTCGCCAAGGACCCGCTCTCGCCGACCGACCCGGCCGTGTACCTCTTCCACGTGCGCGGCGTCGGCGGCGTCGGCAAGTCCAAACTGTTGCGGCAGTGGCGGGAGACCGCCCGGCAGGCGGGCGCCGCCACCGCCGCCGTGGACGAGAACGACGTGCACGGCATCCTGTCGGCGATGATCGCCCTGGCCGGACAACTGTCGGACGGGACAAGGCCCTTGAAGGCGTTCGACCGGGCGGTCGAGCAGTACCGCCGGGAGCAGGACGCCGCCGCCGAGCCGGTCGACCTCGACGGGGCGGCCGACGACGGTCCCACTCCGGCGAGCCGGGCGATCTCCCGGGCCGTCCTCGGCGGCGCGTCCACCGTCCTGCCCGGCGGCGGCCTCATCGCGACGATGGTCGACCCCGACGTGGTGGCCGAGGGCATGGACCAAATGCGCGAGCGGGTGCGCGGTCGCCGGACGCGCGGTCGGGGACCCGAACTGGACGCCGTCAGCCGGGAGTTCGTGACCGCGCTGGACGGCCTGTGCGAGGAGCGCCCCTGGGTGGTGCTGTTCCTGGACACCTGGGAGCAGACCGGCCGGCATCTCGACGCCTGGCTGCGCACCATGCTGCGCGACGGGTTCGGTCCGCTGCCGGTCAACGTCATGGTCGTGCTGGCCGGCCGCGACGACCTGGACGAGCACGACTGGTCCGGGCTCATGGCCCAGGGCCGGTACGTGCCGCTGGAGGCCTTCACCGAGCAGGAGACCCGTGAACTGCTCGCGCGGCGGGGCGTCACCGAGCCGGCGACCGTGGACGCGGTGGTGCGGCTGTCCATGGGCCTGCCGCTGCTGGCCGACCTGCTCGCCCTGGCCCGCCCGGAGAGCGCGGCCGCCGTCGACGCGGACGGGGACGCCGCGGAGACCGCGGTGGAACGGTTCGTGCGCTGGATCGCCGACCCGCTGTGCCGCGAGGCGGTGCTGACCTGCGCCCTCGCGCCCCGGCTCAACGAGGACGTGTTCGCCGCGGCGGTGCCCGAGGAGGCGCGCGGGCTGTGGGCCTGGCTGTGCGGCCAGCCGTTCGTGAGCGGGAGCGGCGAGTTCAAGAAGTACCACGCCGTGGTGCGCGCCGGGATGGTCCGGCGGGAGCGGGCGCGCTCACCCCAGGGCTGGACGGCGGTCCACCTCCGGCTGGCCGACGCGAACGCCGCCTGGCGCGCGGGCCTGGAGGTGAACCTGCCCGCCGCCCGGCGCCGCCAGGACGCCCGCTGGCGCCGTCACCGGCTGGACGAGATGTACCACCGGCTCTGCGCCCACCCGGCCGGCTGTCTGACCGGTGCGCTGGAGGAGGCCGTGCACGCCGCCGAGGCGTCGCCGGACGCGTTGCGGCAGTGGTTCGACGCCTTCACCCGGGCGGCGGAGGACACCCAGGACGAGGCCCTGGGCGCCTGGGCCGGCCGCCTGCGCGAGGCGACGGCGGAGGTGGCGGACCCGGTCGTGGCCGCGCTCGGCGCACTGCTGACCCCCCTGAGCCCGCTCGACGCGGTCGCCCAGGCCCACGCGCACGTGGTGCGCGGACGCCGGCTGGAGGCGGTCGGCCAGGAGGACGCGGCGGTCGCCGAGTTCGACCGGGCGATCGCCCTCGGCCCGGACAACGCGGCCGCCCGGTTCCACCGCGGACGCGCCCACCTGCGGGCCGGGCGACCGGAGGCGGCGGTGCGGGACCTGGACGTCGCCGTCCGCCTCGACCCCGCCGACCCCCGGGCGCTGTCGCAGCGGGGCGAGGCGCACCGCCGGGCCAGGCGGCTCGACGAGGCCGTCGCCGACTTCACCGCCGCGCTGGCGCTCGACCCCGGCCAGGTGCGGGCGCTCGGGTCCCGCGGCCAGGTGCACCAGCAGGCCGGGCGGTTCGACGAGGCCGTCGCCGACTTCACCGCCGCCCTCGCCCTCGACCCCGGATACCTCTGGGCGCTCGGATGCCGCGGCCGGAGCCATCGGCAGGCCGGCCGCTACGAGGAGGCCGTGGCCGACCTGACCGCGGCGCTGGCCGCGCGCCCTGACCACGCCTGGGCGCTGGCCGAACGGGGCAAGACGCACCGGCTGGCGGGGCGCCTCGACGAGGCGGCGGCCGACCTGACCGCGGCCCTCGCGCTCGCCCCCGACTACCGCTGGGCGCTGGTCGAACGAGGCATCGTGCGCCTCGAGGCCGCCCGCCCGGCAGCCGCGGAGGCCGACTTCACCGCCGCGCTGGACCTGGCCCCCGACGACCTCTGGGCGCTCGTGGGCCGTGCCCGCGCCCGCGAGGCGGCCGGCCGTGCCGAGGGCGCCCGGCAGGACCTCGACCGGGCCGCGGCCCTGGACCCGGACGGCGCCTGGCGCGACGGCCCGGACCGGTGGCCCGGCGAACGCACCGTCTGACCCGCACCCGCTCGGTTCACCCCGCTCGGTTCACCCCGCTCCGCTCACTCCGTCCCGTTCACCCGGACACGCCGAACGCCTGCCGCATCCGCCGCAGCAGCGCCGGGACCGCGGGCACGCCGTCGCGCCAGACCAGCGCGAGCAGCGCGGGGTCCGCGACGTCGCGCAGGGCCACGGCGGTCAGCCGGCCGGCGTGGCCCGCGACCAGCGACTCGCTGAGGATCGCCACCCCGAGGCCGCGGGCGGCCAGGTCCGCCACCGCGCCGGCCGCGCTGGCCTCCAGGGCGATGCCGGGCCGCAGCCCCTGGGCGGCGCAGGCCCGGTCGAAGACCGTGCGCAGCCCCGTACCCGCCGGCATGCACACGAGGGGATGGGCACAGACCTCGCGCAACGCGGCGCGCTTCCGGCCCGCGAGCGGGTGCTCCGGGGCCACGGCCGCGACCAGCGGCTCGCTCACCACGGTCACCGAACCGACCCCCTCCGGCGGGGCGGCCGTCCCGACCAGCGCCAGATCGAGGGCGCCGCCGCGCACGGCCTCCACCAGCCGGTCGGAGTTGTCCTCCGTCAGCGAGAGCTCCACCCCGGGGTGCGCCGCGTGGAAGGCGGCCAGCGCCTCGAACAGCGGCAGCACCGTGCACCCCACGACCATGCCGACGGAGATCCGCCCGCGCAGCAGTCCCGTCACCTCGTCCACACTTCGGCGGACCGCTTCGGCCGCGGCCAGCGCCGCCCGGGCGTGCTCCAGGGCCGCCTTCCCCGCGACGGTGAGGGTCGCGGCCCGGGCCGACCGGTCGAACAGCTCCGCGCCGAGTTCCCGCTCGAGCTGCCGGACCTGGGCGCTCACCCCGGACTGACTGATGTGCACCCGCTCCGCCGCCCGCGTGAAGTTCCGCTCCTCGGCGACCGCGACGAAGTACTCCAGCTGACGCAGTTCCATGACTGCTGATTCTAGTGGCCAGCTCCACCATCTGTTGGACTTCTGGTGATGCCCGGCAGAGGCTGGAGGTGCAGCGACGGAGACCCGCCTCCGCCGCCCCGACAAGGAGGAACACCATGACCGCCGACGCCGAGAAGGCCATGCGTCCCGAGGACATCACCCGCCTCTTCGTCGAGAGGTCCAACGCCGGTGACGCGGCCGGGGTGGCCGCGCTCTACGAGGAGGACGCGGTGATGGCCTACCCGCCCGGCTCCACCACCGTCGGCCGGGAGGCCATCCGCGCGTTCTGGGAGAAGGTGCTGGCTTCCGGCCCCCGTTTCGAGCCGGAGGAGCCACTGCCCACGCTGGTCGCCGACGGCATCGCCCTCACCGCGACGCCGCCCAAGGACGGGACGGGCGCCCGGGCGCAGGTCGTCCGCCGCCAGCCCGACGGCAGTTGGCTGCGGGTCCTCGACCGCCCGGAGTTCCTCCCGCCCGCCGTCTGACGTCAGCCGCCGTCCCGTCCGCCCGCTCACCCCACCGTCCGCCCGTCCTCCGCAGCCGGAAGCAGGAGCGCGGAGCCCGGATGGAGGGCGACCTCGACCGCGGCCCCGGCCGCCGGTTCCGCGGTGCCCGGGTGGCGGGCGAACCGGGGATGGGCGCCGCCGCTGACCTGCCGGCGGACCCGGTGGCCGGTGCCGAAGTGGTGCGCCGTGTCGCCCATCGGGACGGTCGAGCTCCATGACCGCGCCGGCCTCCCCGCCCACCGTCGCCAGGCCGTCGCAGACGTTCACCCGCCCCCCGTCGACCCGGAAGCGGCCTTCGGCCGGTTCCTCGACCGGCTCGTGGACGGCCTGGACGTCACCGTCCGACCGTATGAACGATTCGTTCACAACGAAACATTGACAACGGGGGTGGCCGCGTCGATCCTGGAGGCATGTCCGACAACCCTGAGCAGCCCGTCACCGATCCCTTCCAGCCGCCGGACCCCGAGGAGGCGAGGTCGCGACGCGCCCCCGGCGCCCTCTTCCGTATCGCCGAGCGGCACGCCGCGACCGAGGAACAGCGCCGTCGGCAGACCAACCCGATGCTCCCCGCGCCGCACGAGGCGGTGCGCACGGTCGCGTTCCTGCTGAGCGGCGCCGCCCGGCTGGAGGACGGCGAGCCCGAGGTCGACAAGGCCGACATCACCGCCGCGCTCACTCTTCTCCCGCTGGTGCGGGGCGAGTTGGACGAGCTCGAGACCGGCCTGCTCCACATGGCCCGCGGCCGGGGCATGACCTGGCAGGAGATCGCCTTCGGGCTGGGCCTGGGCACCCAGCAGGCGGCGCGGCAGCGCTACGAGCGCCTGGCCTCCCGCACGGCCCGCGACGAGGGTGCTTCCTGATCCCTGACCGGATCCCGATCAGGGTGGATGGGATCCTTCGCCGTCCGGGGCGAAGTAGCGCTGGCGCACCTTGACCGCGGCGACGTCGGGCCGGACGAAGCTCACGTGCTCCACCTCGTAGGTGGCTCGGGCGCCGCCCGCAGTCCATCCGGGGAGCGCCTTCGCGGTGAATGCGGCGATGGCCTCACGCCCGTACAGCCGGGCGCCGGTGCTGGTGGTCCAGACGGCGTCGGCGCGGAAGAGTGCCACGAACTCGTCGACCAGCTCCTCCTGTCGTACCCGCTCCACGGTCGCCACCAGGGCGCGCAGGGCGGTGGCCTCCCCCTCGGGGTCGGCGGGCAGGTGGCTCGTGTCGTGCATGGTGGACGTCATGCACCCACCGTGCGACCTCGACCACGCTCGAGGTCAAGCCACCGGCTCGCCGTGGGCCGCGGGCGCGTAGAAGTGTGCGCGGACCCGGTGCAGCCAGGCCTCCACGGGGCCCTCGTCCGGGGCCTCGGGCAGAACGCTGCGGGCTTCCGCGAAGACGGACTTGTAGTGGCGCAGCAGGGGTTCCGCGGCCGACGGGTCCGCCGCGACCCGGGCGCCGAAGTCGTGGAACTCCTGCGGATCGTCGACCCGCAAGGTCAGTGAGCCGGTGGTGTACAGCTCCAGTCCTTGCGCGCAGAGCCGCTTCAGGTGGCGCGCGTGCTTGGCGGTGCGCTTCCGCAGGTCCGCGGAGAAGGAACCGTCACCCCGCCGCTCCAGCCGCCGGAACTGCTGGACGGCGTAGCCGAGATAGGCGTCGCGTACCCGCCCGGCGCTGAGGAACGAACCGCGGATCGCCACCAGTTCGTCCCCCAGCGGGGTGCGCACCTCGTACAGCTCCTCGGGCAGCCACACCAGCTCCATGGCGGTGGGATTGGCGGAGAGGGCGAGCCGGCACCACTTGGCCGCCTCGTGCAGCGTGCGGTCCGGTGCGGTGGTGACGTGCGACTCCTTCGGCCGTCGCAGCCCGTGCAGGTCCACGGTGGGGACGGCGTAGACGCCGAGCCGGTCCACGTCGGAACCGGCGTGGGCGAGCCCGTACGCCGTGGAACCGACGATCCCGGACAGCAGGACGTTCGCAACGGTGGTCATGGTGGCCCTCTCCCCCTGGTCGCGCCGCGGAGGAAGGTGCCCGCTCCGCGTGACGCCCATTCTCGTGGGGGCGTCGTCGCACGTCACCCGCATTTTCCGGCGGACGGTCCGGGCTCCGCCCCGTGGCGGCCCCGGCAGGGTCTCCGGCCCGCCCCCCAGGTGGCCTACAGGGCCTCCTCCAGCTCCGCCACCAGTCGCCGCTTGGGCCGCGCGCCCACCATGGAGCGCAGCGGCTCGCCCCCGCGGAACAGCATGAAGGTCGGCATGGACAGCACGCCGTACCGGTTGGTCGTCTCCGGGCTGGTGTCCACGTCCAGCTGCACCACCTTCAGCCGCTCGCCCTCCTCCGCGGCCAGCGCGGTCAGCACCGGGGCCATCTGCCGGCACGGCGGGCACCAGTCGGCGGTGAACTCCACCAGCACCGGCAGTTCCGCCCCCAGGACCTCCGCCGTGAAATCGGCGTCCGACACCTCGGCCACGCCCTTCGCCCTGATCATCCTCGTCCTCCCAGTTCGCAGACGGGCTCCGGGCCCCCCGGAACCAGCGCCTCGGCGGCCAGACCGTCGCGCGCCCGCTCGGCCCGGACCAGCTGCCGGGAGACCTTCTCCCGGACCACCCGCAGCTGCTCGATCATCGAGTCGAGCTCGTCGAGCTTGCGCCGGTACACCAGCTGCGAGGCGGGGCAGGAGTCCCCCTCCGCGTGGCCCGCGCGCAGGCACTCCACGAAGGGCCGCGTCTCCTCCAGGCCGAAGCCGAAGTCCTGCAGCATCCTGATCTGCCGCACCTGCGCCAGGTCGCCCTCGTCGTAGGTGCGGTGCCCGTTGCCGTCCCGCCGCGCCGACAGCAGTCCGCGCGACTCGTAGTACCGCAGGGTGCGGGTGGTGGTCCCGGCCTCAGCGGCCAGCTCGCCGATTCGCATGCCGACGACGGTACGACTTGACGCCGACGTCAAGGCAAGCGTCCCGCGCCCGGGACGGAACGGGGCGGCGGGACGCGCGGCACCGGGGGCGGTCGCGGCCGCCCCCGGTGCCGGAAGGAAGGACGGAGGGAACGGGACGGAGTGCAACGGCCGCCCCGGCCCGGCTAGGGCAGCAGTTTCTCCAGCGCGGCGGATCCCTCGGAGGCCAGCTTGCGCTCGGCCCACTTGAGGGTGTCCGGCGTGACGTCGCGTCCCGTGGCCAGGACAAGATCCTCGGGGGTCACCTCGGAGTCGGGTCGGGCATGGAGCATCCCGTCCGGAGTGACCCCCTCGAAGGAGGCGCGGGACTCGTCGGGCTGTGCAGTCGACATGGGTCTCTCCCTCGGCTCGCCGATAGCCACCCGCGTACCCCCGCGAAACCTGACCTATGCGTGCGAAACGGTCATCGGGCGGCGCGGGGGGAGTGGCCGTTCGCCGTCATCGACAAAAGGTGCTAAAACCATAAACGCCCCATAACTGCGCGTCGCGTGCCCGCGTACGGTGCGTGAGCGCGGCGAGCCAGCCGAAGGAGCATCCCCGCATGACGGACGTATCCAGCAAGGGCCCCGCGCAGGGTGACGACAGGGAGATCCTGACCAACCGGCAGGGACACTTCGTCTACGACAACCAGAACCAGCGCACCGTGGGCGCGCGGGGGCCCGCCACGCTGGAGAACTACCAGTTCCTCGAGAAGATCAGCCACTTCGACCGCGAGCGCATCCCGGAGCGGGTGGTGCACGCCCGCGGGGCGACCGCCTTCGGATACTTCGAGGCCTACGGTGCGTGGGGCGACGAGCCCATCGACCGGTACACCCGGGCGAAGCTCTTCCAGGAGAAGGGCAGGCGGAGCAGGGTCGCCTGCCGCTTCTCCACGGTCATCGGCGGGCGCGACTCCTCGGAGTGCAACCGCGACCCGCGCGGCTTCGCGGTGAAGTTCTACACCGAGGACGGCAACTGGGACCTGGTCGGCAACAACCTGGGGGTCTTCTTCATCCGGGACGCCATCAAGTTCCCGGACGTCATCCACGCCCTCAAGCCGGACCCGGTCACCTTCGTCCAGCAGCCCCGCCGGATCTTCGACTTCATGTCGCAGACCCCGGAGTCCATGCACATGCTGGTCAACCTGTTCAGTCCGCGCGGCATCCCGGCCGACTACCGGCACCAGCAGGGCTTCGGCGTCAACACCTACAAGTGGGTCAACCAGCAGGGCGAGACCAAGCTGGTGAAATACCACTGGATGCCCAAGCAGGGCGTCAGGAGCATGACCGAGGAGGACGCCGCCAACCTGCAGGCGCAGGACGTGGGCCACGCGACGGCGGACCTCTACGGCGCCATCGAGCGCGGCGAGTACCCGGAGTGGGAACTGCTCGTCCAGATGATGGACGACCACGAGCACCCGGAGCTCGACTTCGACCCGCTGGACGACACCAAGACCTGGCCCGAGCAGGAGTTCCCGCCCAAGGCGGTGGGCCGCATGGTGCTCGACCGCTGCCCGGAGGACTTCTTCGCCGAGTCCGAGCAGATCGCCTTCGGCACCGGCGTGCTGGTCGACGGCCTCGACTTCTCCGACGACAAGATGCTGGTGGGCCGCACCTTCTCCTACAGCGACACCCAGCGCTACCGGGTGGGCCCCAACTACCTCCAGCTCCCGGTCAACCAGCCCGACCACGGACTGGTGCGCACCAACCAGCGCGACGGCCAGATGACGTACCACGTCGACGGCGGGGGCGGTAACCCGATCGTCAACTACGAGCCGTCCATCCTGGGCGGACTGCGCGAGGCGCACTACCCGACCCACGACGAGCAGGGGCCGGAGATCAGCGGCCGCCTCACCCGCAAGCGCATCCCGCGCACCAACGACTACCTGCAGGCCGGCCAGCGCTACTGCCTGCTGGAGGAGTGGGAGCGGGACGACCTGGTCAAGAACATGATCGACCTGCTCTCCCAGTGCGACCGCCCGGTCCAGGAGCGCATGGTGTGGCACTTCCTGCTCGTCGAGAACGACTTCGGCACCCGGGTCGGCGAGGGCCTGGGGATCGCCGCGAAGGACGTCGCCCACCTGGAGCCGCTGCAGAGCCAGGACCTGACCGACGAGGACAAGGAGCGGCTGCGCAACCTGGGGAACAACCCGCCGCGCGACGTCCAGGGCCTCACCATGACCCACTGCGTGCCCGACGAGCGGTTCGTGGTCACCCGCTGACCCGGCCCCGCCCCATCGGGCGCAGTGAGAAGCCCCCCGGCGGACGGGCCGGGGGGCTTCTCACTGCGCGTGCGAGGGGTGCGTGCGGGCGGCGCCCCGGGGGTCAGTCCCGGTGGGGCGCGGCCGCGAGACCGGCAGCGCCGGGGGCGCCCGCCGCGCCGGGAGCCGCGGCGCGCGGCCGCCTGGGCAGCGTCATGCCCTTGGGCAGCGCCGCGCGCATGCTGCGCAGGGCCAGCAGCAGGGCGCCGACGTCGTCGAGGTACACCGGGTCGGGGACCAGGTCGGCCGGCAGCACCAGATAGGCGACCGCACCCCAGAAGACCCACTTCGGTCCGGTCGGCAGACCGGCCTCCCGCAGCGCGCGGCGGGTGCGCACCAGCCGCAGCAGCAGCCGCACCGCGACCGCCAGCACGACCACCGCGACCGCCACGGCGACCACGATCACCACCAGCGTCGTCCGCTCGTCCACCGCACACCTCCAGAGCGAGGAGGGCGGCGCCGGTGCGTCGCCCTCCTCTTCAGCTTCCCCGACGAAGGGCCCGTACGACCCCTGTCGTGGCCGAGGTCACGCCCGGTGGTGCGCCGCCCCCTGCTCGGAGAGCGCCTCCAGCACCCGGTCCGGGGTGAGCGGCAGCTCCCGCAGCCGGACGCCCACCGCGTGGTGGAAGGCGTTGCCCACGGCGGCGGCCGTCCCCACCACGCCGATCTCCCCGATGCCCTTGCCGCCGACCGGGTTGAGGTGCGGGTCGTCCTCCTCGATCCAGTGCGCCTCCACCGACGGGACGTCCGCGTTGACCGGCACGTGGTAGGCGGCCAGGTCACGCTCGGCGAAGTCCCCGAAGGCCGGGTCGAGGGTGGATCCCTCGGTGAGGGCCATGCCGAGCCCCATCACCATGCCGCCGACGAACTGCGAGCGCGCCGTGCGCGGATTGAGGATGCGCCCGGCTGCGTACACGCCCAGCAGGCGGTTCACCCGCACCTCGCCGGTGACGGTGTCGACCCCGACCTCGGCGAAGTGCGCCCCGAAGGCGTGCCGGGCGTGGTCGCTCTCCGCGTCGGCCCGACCTGCGGTGTCGGCGTGCTCCTCCAGCCCTTCGGCGGGCAGCGTGCCCTGGTACACGGCGAGCCGGCGCACCAGCCGGACGCAGGCGTCGTGCACCGCCCAGCCCCAGGACGCCGTCCCCGACGAGCCCCCGGCCAGCGGCGCGGAGGGCAGGTCGCTGTCGCCGATCTCGATCCGCACCCGGTCGCCCGGCGCGCCCAGCGCCTCCGCGGCGACCTGGCCGAGCACCGTGCGCGCCCCGGTGCCGATGTCGGTGGCGTTCACCCGCACCAGGAACGACCCGTCCGGCAGCGCCCGCGCCGTGGCGGTGCTGGGGGAGACCAGCACCGGGTAGGTGGCCGACGCCACGCCCGTGCCGGTGAGCACCTGTCCCGCCCGGCGCGCCCCCGGCCGGGGGTCGCGGCCCTCCCAGCCGAACCGGCGGGCGCCCTCGCGCAGGCACTCCACCAGGTGGCGGCTGCTGAACGGCTTGCCGGTGTCCGGCTCGGTGCGGCAGTCGTTGACCACCCGCAGCTCGATCGGGTCCATGCCCAGGGCCTCGGCCAGCTCGTCCATCGCCGACTCCAGCGCGTACATGCCGGGCGTCTCGCCGGGGGCGCGCATCCAGGACGGGGTGGGGACGTCCAGCCGTGCCACCCGGTGCGCGGTCCGGCTGTGCGGCGCGGTGTACATGGTGCGGCCCGGCACGGCGGCCTGCTCGACGAACTCCTTCACCCGCGAGCTGTACGTGGTCACCTCGTGGAGCAGCGAGCGGATCCGGCCGTCCTCGCCGGCTCCCAGCCGCACCCGGTGCAGCGTCGTGGCGCGATGGCCCACCAGGGCGGGCAGGTCGCGGCGGGGCAGCGCCAGGGCGACCGGCCGCCCCGTGCGCAGCGCCGCCATGGTGGCCAGCACCACGTCGGGGCGCGGCGTGCCCTTCGATCCGAAGCCGCCGCCGACGTGTTCGGCGCGCACCGTGACGGAGTCCTCCGGCACCTCGAACATCGCGGCCAGCGTCTGCCGGACCTTGGTGGTGCCCTGGCTGGAGCACCACGCCTCCAGCCGGCCGTCGCTCCAGCGCGCGGTGGAGGCGTGCGGCTCCATCGGGTGGTTGTGCAGCGGCGGCACCCGGTAGGCGGTGTCCACCCGCACCGGTGAGGAGGCGAACGCGCCGTCCGGGTCGCCGTGCTCGCGCAGGGCCGGATGTCCGCCGTTGGCCTTCTCGGGCACGTACGCGTCCGGGCGGTCCGGCGTCAGCAGCACGTCGTGGTCCAGCGCCAGGTAGGTGACGTCCACGGCGCCGGCGCCCTCGCGGGCGGCCTCCAGGGTCTCGGCGACCACGAGGGCCACGACCCACCCGCGGTGCGGAACCCGGTCGTCCTGGAGGACCGCGAGCGTCGGGTCGTCCGGTTCTGCGAGGCGGGGCGCGTTCTCGTGGCTGAGCACCGCCAGCACGCCCGGCACGGCCAGGGCCGCGGAGGCGTCGACCCGCTCCACCCGGCCGCAGGCGACGTGGGCCAGGACCGGCCAGGCGTGAGCCAGGCCGGGCAGGCGGTGCTCGACGGCGTAGCGGGCCCGGCCGGTGACCTTGTCCAGGCCCTCCCGGCGGATGACGGGAGCGCCGAGCGCGGCGGGGGCGTCGGACATGGGATTCCTCCTCCGGGTGACGTCGGGCGACGTCCGAAGCGGTAAGGCCGGCCGGGACCGGCGGGTCAGCCGGCGGGCCGGGCGGCGAGGCGGGTGAGCACGTCGACGGTGAGGGAACGGGCCAGCGGCACCTTGTAGCCGTTGTCCCGCAGCGGCTCGGCCGCTTCGAGTTCGAGATCCAGGGCGTGCTCGAAGGCGGCCCTGGACGGCGCCGCGCCGGTGAGGGCCTCCTCGGCCCGGCGTGCCCGCCACGGCCGGTGCGCCACACCGCCCAGCGCGATGCCGACCCGGGCCACCACCCCGCCCTCGACGCGCAGCACCACCGCGGCGGAGGCCAGCGCGAAGGCGTAGGAGGCCCGGTCGCGGACCTTGCGGTACGCCGACGGCAGGCCGCGGGTCGCGGCGGGCAGCACCACCGCGGTGACCAGCTCGCCGGGACGGATCTCGGTGTCCAGCTCCGGGCGGTCGCCGGGCAGCCGGTGGAACACGTCGGCCGCCACCTCGCGCTCCCCGTCCGGCCCGGTCAGCTCGACGCGGGCGTCCAGCGCGGCGAGGGCCACCGCCATGTCGGAGGGGTGGGTGGCCACGCAGTGCGGGGAGTGGCCGAGCACGGCGTGGTCGCGGTGCACGCCCTCCCTCGCCCCGCAGCCGCTGCCCGGCTCTCGCTTGTTGCACGGCTTGGAGAGGTCCTGGAAATAGGGGCAGCGGGTGCGTTGCAGCAGGTTCCCGCCGGTCGTGGCGGCGTTGCGCAGCTGGCCCGAGGCGCCGGACAGGAGCGCCCGGGACAGGGCCGGCCAGCCCTCGCGCACCAGCGGGTGGGCGGCCAGGTCGCTGTTGCGGACGGTGGCGCCGACGCGCAGGGACCCGTCCGGCAGCTCGCCGACCGTGTCCAGCGGAAGGCGGGAGACGTCCACCAGGGCGGCCGGGCGCTCCACGCCGAGCTTCATCAGGTCGACCAGATTGGTGCCGCCGCCCAGGTAGCGGGCGCCCGGGGCCGCGGCGAACGCGGCGGTCGCCTCCTCCACCGTGCGGGCCCGGACGTAGTCGAAGGTCTTCACGGGACGACGTCCTCCACGGCCTCGACGATGCGCGGATAGGCCCCGCAACGGCACAGGTTGCCGCTCATCCGCTCACGGATCTCCGCGGCGCCCAGCGGCGCCGGCTCACCCGCCTCGGCCTCGGGGCCGGTGACCGCGGACGGATGCCCGGCGGCCGCCTCGGCCAGCACGCCCACGGCCGAGCACAGCTGGCCGGGGGTGCAGTAGCCGCACTGGAAGGCGTCCCGCTCGAGGAACGCCCGCTGCAGCGGATGGGGCTCGCCGTCCTCGCCGGCGAGCCCTTCCACGGTGGTGACCTCGCTGCCGTCGAGGGCTACGGCGAGCAGCAGGCAGCTGTTCATCCGTCGCCCGTCGACCAGCACCGTGCAGGCGCCGCACTGGCCGTGGTCGCAGCCCTTCTTGGCCCCGGTCAGGTCCAGGTCCTCGCGCAGCAGGTCCAGCAGGACGCGCCGGTTGTCGACGGCCAGGGTGTGCTCCCGGCCGTTGACGGTGAGCGTCGTGCGGGAGGTGCGGGGGGTCACAGCGGCCGCTCGTCCTCGTCCGGGACGCGGTGCACCGCGGCCTCCTCCGCCGAGGCGGCGCCGCCGCTGATGCCCACGTCCTCGGCCACCATGTCCTTCTCGGCGTCCTCGCGGGCCCCTTCGTCCGGGGCCACCAGCCGCCCGGCGCGCTCCTCGCCCACCTCGTCGTCCAGGGGCTCGCCCTCGCCGCCGGGCAGGTCGCCCACGCCGTCGCCGTCCACCCGGGGCTCCGCCGCCGGGTCGGGCCGCTCCTCGGCCAGCCGCTCGTCGAGGGTCTCGCCCTCGCGCTGCTCGCGGGCGGTGGTCCCGTGGCTGTCCACGCCCAGCGGCCGCTCGGGCGGCGAGTACCCCTCGTCGTAGGGCTCGGTCTCCCGCTCGTTGAGGGTGTCCTCGGGGTCCAGGATGCCGTCGTCCTCGCGGCCCTCGGTGCCGCCCTGCGGCTGGTACACCTCGTCGCCGAAGTCCTGGTCGTCGGCGTTGCCGTCCATCGCGTCTGTCGGGTCAGTCATGGGGACCGCGTATCCAGCGCCGGTCGCCTGACACCCACCGGTGGCGGGCGCCACCCGGACGCCACCGCCGCGCCGCGATCGATCACGGCCATCAAGCGGTCCCAATCCGTGCATGTTCCAAATGAAAATGCCAAAGCCCCGAACGGGGGTCGGCACATTCCGTAGTCTCTGGTCGCGTCCGCGGACACCGAGCGACGGGGGAGGGGATTCGGCGTGCCCGGAATCGACGACAGCCTGCGGGAGATCATGCGGCAGCCGGGAGCACGCGGCGCCGCGCTGGTCGACTGGATCAGCGGGCTCTCCCTGGGCGCCGTCGGAGAAGCCCCCGGCAAGGACCCGGAGGCGGCGGCCGCGGAGGTCGCCGAGGTCGCCCGGATCAGTTCCGAGCACCGCGTCTTCGCCCCCGCGGGAGGGGTGGGCGGGGACGGCCCAGCGGAGGGCGCCGCGCCGGGCGAGCCCGGCCAGGAACCGCCGGTCGAGGACGTGATCGTCACCACCGCCTCGGCCTACCACGTACTGCGCTTCGTGCCCACCGCCTTCGACGGCAGCGTCTGCCTCCACCTGTGGCTCGACCGGGCCGAGGGCAACCTCGCGATGGCCCGGATCCGGCTGGCGGAGGTCGTCGACCGGCTGGTGCTCGGATGAGGCTGCAGGGGCGACGTCGCGCGGACGACGGCCCGCTCGGTGCGCTCGGTGCGAAGGATGCGGACGTGGCGGACGACGAAGGTGTTGACGGGCGAGGCGAAGGGAGCGGGCCGATGACCGGTGCCGCAGGGATCGACGAGGCCGAGATCAGGGAGGAACTGCGCGGGCTGCGCTCCCGGGTTCCGGAACTGACCGGGGCGCTGCTGGCCAGCGCCGACGGACTGGTGCTGGCCCACGAGACGCCTCCCGGCACCGAGCCCGAGGGGCTGGCCGCGCTCACCGCCGCCGCCCTGGGCGTCGGCGCCCGGCTCTCCGACGCCGCGGGGCGCGGGGACTTCCGCGAGCTGCTGGTGCGCGGGTCCGGCGGCTACGTGGCCACCTACGCGGCGGGCGGGGCGGCGGTGCTCACCCTGCTCGCCGGCGACCGGGTCAACGTCGGCCGGCTCCACCTGGAGGGCCGCCGCGCCGGCCTCCGGCTCGCGGCGATGGTGCCCGCCCTTCCCGACGCGGTCCCCGGTGGCGCCCGGCCGGCGCCGGCGGGCGCCCGGGCGGGCCGTGCCCCGGCCGCGGGGATCGAGCAGCCGGGGACCCTTCCCGTCCGCTCCCCGGGCGCCGCCCGGGCAGGCCGCCGCCAGGGCAACGGGCCCCGTTCCTCCGGGTCGCGCTCCTCGGCCTGAACCCTGCGGCCCGTACTCAGCTGCGTGGCACGGGCCGTGCCAGCCAGGCCGCCACCGCGTCCGTGATGGGCTGACCCGTGTCGAGCTCGACGAAGGCGAACTGCCCGGACTGGTTGCACTCGAGGAACCACCAGTCGCCCCGCGCGTCCTCCGCGAAGTCGAAGGCGCCGTAGGCGAGACGGGCGGCCTCGAGGTAACCGTGCACACCCTCGGCCACCCGCCCGGGCACCCCCACCGGCCGCCAGGCGTGCGCGGACGGGGCGAAACGGACGTCGACGTCGTCCGCGGACGCGTCCGGGGAGACCTCCTTGCGGGCCGCGAGGAGCCGGTCGCCCACCGCCGTCAGCCGTATGTCCGCCCGCTTGACGACGAGTTGCTGCAACAGCGTCGGCCCGAGCGCCACCGCGTCGAAGTCGGCGTCCGGAGGCACCCGGCTGGTCGGCACCACCAGCGGCGGATCCTGCGGGTGCGTCCCCGACACGGGTTTGACGACCAGTTCGCGGTGGCGGCGGGCGAACTCCCGTGCGTCGTGAGGCGCCGTGGTGATCAGGGTGGCGGGGACCGTGAGTCCGCACTCCTGGGCCAGCCGCAGTTGCCATGGCTTGTGCCGGGCCAGGTAGGCCGCCTCCGGCGGGTTCATCCAGCGGGCCCCGCTGCCCCGCAGCATCCCGTACAGCGCCTGCGACGCCTCCTGGGTGAGCCAGGCGGAGGCGTGCCCGGCGGCGGCGCCCGGTACGCCCGGCCGGCGCACCCACACCGACCGCAGGGCGCCGAGCCCCACCCGACGGTCGCCCACCGACAGCGTGCCCTCCAGCGCCCCGCTCCCGTACTCGCCGGACAGCCCGACGGCGCCCGGCAGTTCGGCCGGATCGACCCGCAGCACCGGCACGCCCCGTGCGTCGAGCCGGTCCACCACCAGATCCGCGGTCACATCCTGTGTACATGTCAGGATCAGTACGGTCATCGCTTCGCGCCCGCGCCGCCCGCGTCAGTCGTCGAAGTGGGTCTTGGAACCGGCGGTGGAGGTGGTCGCCCCCAGGACCCGCAGGAGGTCCCGGTCGCGCACGGCGATCCGTCCGTCGTCGAGGACGTTCAGTTGCAGCGACGGGTCGTATCTGTAGGGCGGAGCCTCGGTGACCTCGCACTCCTGTGCCGGACGGGCGTAATCGAGGGCGAACATGTGCATGGGTCTCTCCCTGGGACGGTCCGTGACATACCCCGTGCGGACACGACCCGCCCGGCCCCGCGATCCGGCCGCCGGGCGCTCCGCCTCCAACGACTTATACGTGCCGGGCCGATGTTTGGTTTCCTCACGCTCCGTGACCGCTCTCGGAGGTGGCGCGAAAAATTTGGTTTGCCGTGGCGTGTACGGATCATCCGAAGAAAGGACAGAGAACCTGGATGACTGTGGAGGAATGGTGGGCATTCTCGCCTGGATCCTGATTGGCCTGATCGCCGGCGCCATCGCCAAGGCGCTTCTCCCGGGGCGCGACCCCGGCGGCATCATCATCACGATGGTGATCGGTGTGCTCGGCGGTCTCCTCGGTGGCTGGCTGGGTAAGGTCATCTTCGGCGTCGACTCGATCGACGGCTTCTTCGACCTTTCTACATGGATCGCGGCCATCATCGGCTCCGTGATCCTGCTGCTGCTCTACCGTGCCTTCACCGGCGGTCGTAGCACACACCGTCACGCCTGACACGAACGGGTAGCACCCGTTCCCCAATCGTAGGCGCCCGCACCGGACTTCCGG
>NZ_JBHTVQ010000085.1:0-21832 GCF_042792855.1 Streptomyces sp. NPDC056600 | reverse complement strand
CCCCACGGGGTGCGGGCCGCCCCCCGCGTCACCGGGACGCCGGCCCGCGCGAGCCGGTCGCCCCGTGGTCAGCCCGCTGCCTGGTCGCTGTCGCGGAAGGAGCCCCAGCCGTGCCAGCGGTCGATCTCGATCCAGGCGTTCACCCGGCCACGCTCCCGCTCGGGGTAGGGCCTGCCCCCGTAGTGCCGCGAGAGCCGGTCGATGCCGGACAGGTCGCTGTCGTCGCTCAGTTCCGCGACCCGCCCGATGAGGGTGACGTGGGTGTACCAGTTGGCCTCGTCCAGAACGGTGAGCGTCACCCGCGGGTCGTTGCGGATGTGCTCGAGCCGCTTGCGGCCCTCGTCCATGTTGACCAGCACCCGGCCGTCGTCCCACACGTACCAGGTGGCCGCGGAGACCGGCTGCCCGTCCGCCCGGACGGTGGTGATCACCGCGGGGTTGGGCTTCTCCAGCATGGTGATCGCTGCTTCGGGCAGCGGCGGCTTCGACATCGTCTCTCCTCTCCGTCGCACGACGGCCTGCCGTGCGCGGTTCCTCGACGGGGCGTCGCCCGGTCACGCTGCCACATCGGGCCCCCGGGATCCCGCACCGTGTGCCCCGAGTCCGCCGCCGGACACGGCCGGGCACGGCGAAGGGCCCCCGGCCGGAGCCGGGAGCCCTTCGTGTCCTTCGTCGGAGCGGTGCGTACTCAGGCCTCGCTGGCCCGCAGCATGTCCTCGCGCTCCACGATCTTCACGCGCTCACGGCCCTGCGGCTCGCCCAGCGCCTTCTCCGCCGCGTCCAGCCGGTACCAGCCGTCCCAGGTGGTGTACCGCACCCGGCGCTGCGCGAGGAAGTCCTCGACGGCCTCGGGGGCGGGGGAGGACGGCGTGTGCAGCCGGCCGTTGGCGTGGTCGTCCAGCAGGTTCGCCACCGTCTCGTTGGCGTCGCCCTTGGTGTGGCCGATCAGGCCGATCGGGCCGCGGCGGATCCAGCCGGTGACGTAGGTGGACTGCAGGTGCTCGCCGTTCTCGATCACCCGGCCGCCCTCGTCCGGGACGGTGCCGGTGGCCTCGTCCCAGGGGAGCTTGGGCAGCTCGTCGGACAGGTAGCCCACCGCCCGGTAGACGGCGCCGAGGTCCCAGTTCTTGAACTCGCCGGTGCCCTTGACGTTGCCGGTGCCGTCCAGCGCGGTGCGCTCGGTGCGCAGGCCCACGACCTCGCCGTCCTCGCCGAGGATCTCGACGGGCGACTCGAAGAAGTGCAGGAACAGCTTGTGCGGGCGGTCGCCGACGTCGCGGATCGCCCAGTTCTCCAGGGTCTTGGCGACCATGTCCGCCTGCTTGTTGCCGCGGCGGGTGGCGATCGAGCCCTCGTCGTAGTCGATGTCCTCCGGGTCGACGATGACCTCGATGCTGGGGGAGTGGTCGAGCTCCCGCAGCTCCATCGGGCTGAACTTCGCCTGGGCGGGGCCCCGTCGGCCGAAGACGTGGATCTCCTTGGCCCGGTTGGCCTTGAGCCCGTCGTACACGTTGGCCGGGATCTCGGTGGGCAGCAGCTCGTCGGCCGTCTTGGCCAGGACGCGCGCCACGTCGAGCGCCACGTTGCCGACGCCGAGGACGGCGACCTTCTCCGCGGTCAGCGGCCAGGTGCGCGGGACGTCCGGGTGGCCGTCGTACCAGGAGACGAAGTCGGCGGCGCCGTAGGAGCCCTCGAGGTCGACGCCCGGGATCGGCAGCGCGCGGTCGGCCGTGGCGCCGGTGGAGAAGACCACCGCGTCGTAGAAGGCGCGCAGGTCGTCCAGGGTGATGTCGTTCGGGTAGTCGACGTTGCCGAAGAGGCGGATCTGCGGCTTGTCGAGGACCTGGTGCAGCGCGGTGATGATGCCCTTGATCCGCGGGTGGTCGGGGGCGACGCCGTACCGGATGAGGCCGAACGGCGCCGGCATCCGCTCGAAGAGGTCGACGGAGACGCCGGGCTCGGCGGCCACCTCGGACTTGAGCAGCGCGTCGGCGGCGTAGATGCCGGCGGGACCGGCCCCGACGATGGCTACCCGCAGGGGGCGGGACATGTGCGATTTCCCTTCGAGCGATGAACTGACTCGTCAGGAAGCCTAAGCTAAGGCAAGCCTTACCTGGAATGCGGGTCCGCTTTATGGACCCATAAGCGCGGCTTATGCGGGAACTCCCGCAGACAGGCACACGGTACGCCTGATGATCGTACCGCTCTCCGGCCGGTCGTCCTCGTCGCCGCGCCGGGCACCTGCAGATGGCTGCATATTGAAGCCATGTTGAGTGATTTCATGTTTTGTTCCTCCGCTCCGTGTCACCAGATCACGTAGGTCCTGCCGCCTCCGGCGGCCCGCGACAGGCGAGAGCGAAGGAACGGAAACAGGATGACGGAGAGCAACCCCCTGAAGAGGGCTGCGCACAAGATCACCGGCGAGCCCGCCGTCGCCGGCCCTCAGGACGGCGTTCCCGGCAAGCCCGGTCCCGAGTCGCCGTCGGTCGCCGAGCCGACTGAGCCCAGGGAGCCGCTCCCGCCCAAGGCCGACCAGCGCGGTCCGGCCACCGTGTCGCCGACCGGTCAGGTCACCGGTGTCGACCAGGCCAAGGTCGCCCAGGGCGGGGCCTACCTGACCACCGCGCAGGGCGTGCGGCTGTACGACACCGACCACTCGCTCAAGGCGGGGCCGCGCGGCCCGGTCCTCCTGCAGGACCACCACCTGCGCGAGAAGATCATGCAGTTCGACCACGAGCGCATCCCGGAGCGCGTGGTGCACGCCCGCGGGGCCGGCGCGCACGGCGTCTTCCAGTCGTACGGCACCGCCTCGACCGTCACCAAGGCCGCCTTCCTCGCCAAGGACATCGAGACCGAGGTCTTCGTCCGGTTCTCGACCGTCCTGGGCTCGCGCGGCTCCTCCGACACGGTGCGCGACACCCGCGGCTTCGCCACGAAGTTCTACACCGCCGAGGGCGTCTTCGACCTGGTCGGCAACAACATCCCGGTCTTCTTCATCCAGGACGCCATCAAGTTCCCGGACGTCATCCACGCCGGAAAGCCCCACCCGGACCGCGAGATCCCGCAGGCGCAGAGCGCGCACGACACCTTCTGGGACTTCGTGAGCCTGCACACCGAGGCCACCCACCACACCCTGTGGAACATGTCCGACCGCGGCATCCCGCGCTCCTACCGGATGATGGAGGGCTTCGGCGTCCACACCTTCCGGCTGGTCAACGCGGCCGGCGAGACCACCCTGGTCAAGTTCCACTGGAAGCCCAAGCTGGGCGTGCACTCCCTGGTGTGGGAGGAGGCCCAGATCATCAACGGCATGGACCCCGACTTCCACCGCCGCGACCTCTTCGACTCCATCGAGTCGGGCGCCTACCCGCAGTGGGAACTGGGCATCCAGACCTTCCCGGACACCCCGGACCAGATGTTCGAGGGCATCGACCTGCTCGACCCGACCAACATCGTCCCCGAGGAACTGGCCCCGGTGCAGCCGATCGGCCTGCTCACCCTCAACCGCAACACCTCGAACTTCTTCGCCGAGACCGAGCAGGTCGCCTTCCACGTCGGCCACCTGGTCCCCGGCATCGACGTCACCGACGACCCGCTGCTCCAGGGCCGCCTGTTCTCCTACCTGGACACCCAGCTCACCCGCCTGGGCGGCCCCAACTTCAACCAGCTGCCCATCAACCGGACCCACGTGCCGGTCAACGACATGCAGCGCGACGGCTACCACCAGACCGCCGTCCACCGCGGCGTGGCCCCCTACAAGCCCAACTCCCTCGACGGCGGCTGCCCGTTCACGGCCGGCGCCGACATGGGGGCCTTCGTCGACGTGCCCGTCCAGCTCCCGGAGTCGGTCAAGATCCGCGCCCAGTCCGAGACCTTCGACGACCACTTCAGCCAGCCGCGGCGGTTCTGGCTCAGCATGAGCCCCGTAGAACGCGAGCACATCATCGCCGCCTACACCTTCGAACTCGGCAAGTGCTACGAGCAGGCGATCAAGGAGCGCAACCTCCAGATCCTCGCCAACATCGACCCGGTGCTGTGCTCCAAGGTCGCCGAGGGCCTCGGCCTTCCGGCGCCCGAGCCGACCGTGCCGCTGGTGGACGTGCAGCCGAGCCCCGCGCTCTCCCAGGTCGGCGAGGTCTGGCCCGCCGACGGCCGCATGATCGGCATCGTCGCCGCCCCCGACGCCGACCTCGAGGGCGTCACGGCGGTCCGCGAGGCCGTCCTCGGCGCGGGCATGGTGCCGCTGGTCGTCGCCCCCACCGGCGGCCCGCTCGGCAGCGGCGGTCTCAAGCCCCAGCGCACCTTCACCACCGCCCGCTCCACCGAGTTCGACGCCGTGCTGGTGGCCGGCGCGCCCGCCGTCGGCAACGACGCCTACGGCGCCCGGGACGCCAAGGCGCACCCGACCGCCGGTCAGTCCGGCCCGGTCGACCCGCGGGTGGTGCTGCTCCTCGCCGAGGCCTTCCGCCACGGCAAGGCCATCGGCGTCTGGGGCGGCGGCGACGCCGCGCTGGCCGCCGCCGGCGTGCCCGCCGACGCGCCCGGCGTCGTCGTGGGCACCAGCGGCCCCTCCACCCTGGAGAAGCTCAGCCGCCTCATGGGCTCCCACCGGGTCTGGGAACGCTTCCCGACCACGGTCTGACCCCACTGCGGACGGGCGCGCGGCCATCCTCCGCCCGCCCGTCCGCCGCCGCGGGTGGCCCCGCCCCGGGGGGGCGGGGGGCCCCCCCCCCCCCCCCCCCCCCCCCCCCCCCCCGGCCCCCCCCCCCCCCCCCCCCCCCCCGCAGCTCCCATCCGGGCCCCGCCCCGCGCCCCCCCCCCCCGCCGCCGCTCGTGCCCCGGCCCGGCGATGCCGTTCGCCCCGCGCCCGCCCGGCCGCGCCCACCGCGCCGGTCGAAACCGGGACGAATGGCATCGCCCGGCCGGGGCACGAGCCCACCATCACCTGACGATCCACCGAGGAGGCACCACCGTCATGGCCAAGGAAACCGTCCCCACCCCGAAGTACACCGTCCCCGGCCTGAGCACCGACGACGCCCGCAAGCTGATCGACCTGCTCCGCCTGCGGCTGCACGCCCTCAACGACCTCCACCTCACCCTGAAGCACGTCCACTGGAACGTCGTCGGGCCGCATTTCATCGCCGTTCACGAGATGCTCGACCCGCAGGTCGACCGCGTCCGCGACATGGCCGACGACGTCGCCGAGCGGCTCGCCGCGCTGGGCGGAGTCGCGCAGGGCACCCCGGGCGCCCTGGTCAAGGAGCGCACCTGGAACGACTACTCCATCGGCCGCGCCGACGCCATCGCGCACCTCGGCGCGCTGGACGTCGTCTACACCGGAATCCTCGAGGCCGTCCGCGAGGGGGTCGAGGTCGCCGGGGAGATCGACCCGGCCACCGAGGACCTGCTGATCGAGCAGCTGCGCGACCTGGAGCAGTTCCAGTGGTTCGTGCGCGCCCACCTGGAGAGCGCGGGCGGCACGCTGGCCACCGCCGACGCCACCACCGAGAAGGACGGCGCCTCCGCCGGCGGCGACGTGTCCTGACCGCCGCCCCCGACGGCCCCGGCCCGGGCGGACGCCCCGCCGCTCAGCGGCGCGGCGCCCGCAGCCGGGCAAGGAACCGCTGCGCCCGCGCCCGGTTGCGCGGATCCGCCGCGGCCCGCCGCGCCTGGTCCATGGTCCGCCGTCCCTGCGGGGTGGCGGACCATTGCTTGAGCCGGCGCAGCATGTTCGACAGTGCCATCGTGTGTCCTCCTGTGTCGGGTTGACCCCGTGTCGGGGTGACCGGGGGCTTCGCGCCCCGAGTATCGGGTACCCCGCCGCCATGCTGATCGACCTCACCGACCGCACCGCACTGGTCACCGGCTCCTCCCAGGGCATCGGCGCCGCCATCGCCGCCGGCCTGGCCCGCTCAGGAGCGCGGGTCGGCGTCAACGGCCGTGACCCCCGGCGCCTGGAGGAGGCCGTCGCGAACCTCCGACGCCAGGTCCCCGACGGCGAGTTCGTACCCGTGGCGGCCGACGTCGCCACCGAGGAGGGCGCGGAGACGGCCGTGGCCGCCCTCCCGGAGACGGACATCCTCGTCAACAACCTGGGCGTCTTCGGCGCCCGGCCCGCCCTGGAGATCACCGACGACGAGTGGCGGCGCCACTTCGAGATCAACGTGCTCGCCGCCGTCCGCCTCACCCGCGCCCTGCTGCCCGGCATGACGGAACGCGGATGGGGCCGGGTCACGTACATCGCCAGCGACTCCGCCGTGGCCGTCCCCGCCGAGATGATCCACTACGGGACCACCAAGACCGCCCTCCTCGCGGTGGGCCGGGGCTTCGCCAAGGAGGCCGCGGGCACCGGCGTCACCGTCAACTCCGTGATCGCCGGGCCCACCCACACCGGGGGAGTGGAGACGTTCGTGTACGAACTCGTCGACCCGGACCTCCCCTGGGAGGAGGCCCAGCGGGAGTTCATGCGCCGGCACCGGCCGCAGTCCCTGCTCCAGCGGCTGATCGAACCCGAGGAGATCGCCAACATGGTCGTCTACCTCGCCTCCGACCAGGCGTCGGCCACCACCGGCGGCGCCCTGCGGGTGGACGGCGGCTACGTGGACTCGATCCTGCCCTGACGCGGCGTCACCGGTGCCGGCGGGCCCTGGAGGCGGCGGTCCTACGGCAGCGGCTGCGCCGCCCAGATGATCTTCCCCTCGGGGGTCCACCGCGTCCCCCAGCGCTCCGAGAGCTGCGCCACCAGGAACAGGCCCCGGCCGCCCTCGTCGAAGCCGGCCGCCTGCCGCAGCCGCGGCGCGGTGCTGCCCGCGTCGGACACCTCGCAGATCAGCTCGCGCTCGCGCAGCACACGCACCTTCACCGGCCCGCTGCCGTGCCGCAGCGCGTTGGTCACCAGCTCGCTGAGGATCAGCTCGGTGGTGAACGCCTGCTCCTCCAGGCCCCATTCGGTCAGCAGCCGGGTCGCCGCGGCCCGGATGCCGCCCACCGCCGACGGGTCCCGCGGCACGTCCCAGATGGCGATGCGGTCCGGGCCGATCGCCCGGGTGCGCGCCACCAGCACCGCGATGTCGTCCGTCGGCCGCGGAGCGACCCCGTCCAGCACGTCCCGGCAGGTGTCCTCCGGAGAGTCGCCGGCCCGCTCCAGAGACGCCCGCAGCAGCTCCAGACCCGCGTCGATGTCCCGGTCCCGCTCCTCGACCAGCCCGTCCGTGTAGAGGACCAGCCGACTGCCCTCCTCCAGCTCCACCTCCGCCGTCTCGTACGGCAGACCCCCCAGGCCCAGCGGCGGACCGGCCGGGACCTCGAGGAACTCCACCCGTCCGTCCGGCCGCACCACCGCCGGCGGCAGGTGCCCGGCCCGCGACATCACGCAGCGCCGCGACACCGGGTCGTACACCGCGTACAGACAGGTCGCCCCCGTGATGGCGGCGCCGCCACCGGTGTTCTCCTCCTGGTCGATGCGCGCCACCAGCTCGTCCAGCAGCCCCAGCAGCTCCTCCGGGTGCAGGTCCAGGGCGCTGAAGGTGTGCACCGCCGTCCGCAGCCGGCCCATGGTGGCCGCCGCGTGCAGACCGTGCCCCACCACGTCCCCGACCACCAGCGCCACCCGCGCCCCGGACAGCGGCAGCACGTCGAACCAGTCGCCGCCCACCCCGGCCTGCGCCGGAAGGTAGCGGTAGGCCACGTCCAGCGCCTCCTGCTCCGGCAGCCGGCGCGGCAGCAGGCTGCGCTGCAGCGTCACCGCCATCCCGTGCTCGCGGGTGAAGCGCCGCGCGTTGTCGATGGCGACCGCCGCCCGGGTCACCAGCTCCTCGGAGACCGCGAGCTCCTCCTCGTCGAACGGCTCCTTGCGGCGGTCGCGCCAGAAACCCACCACGCCCAGCAGCTGGCCGCCGGCCCGCACGGGCACCGCGATCAGCGAGTGCACCCCGTGCTCCAGCAGCTCCGCCCACTGCTCGCGCTCCTGGCCCTCCCAGGCCCGTGACTCCGCCAGCCGGGGCTCCAGCAGCGCCTGGCCGGAGCGCAGCACCCGGGCCTGCGGGGAGGAGCCGTCCGCCTGGATCTGCGCACCCAGCGGGAACAGAGGGGCCTCGTCCACACCGCTGCGCGCCGTGCGGCGCAGGGGCGCGGAGGGGTCCGGCCGCGCCGACGGCTCGTCACCCTCCAGCACCGAGTCGAACAGGTCCACCGTCGCGTGGTCGGCGAACCGCGGGACCACCAGCTCGGCCAGGGCCTCCGCGGTCCGGCCGACGTCCAGGCTGGCGCCGATGCCGAGACCCGCCGCGTACAGCAGGTCCAGCCGCTCCCGCGCGGCCTCCGCGCGGCCGGCCAGCGCCCGCAGCTCGGTGGAGTCGCGCAGCGTGGCGACGGACCCCGAAGGGCCGCCGCGCAGCCGGGTCGGCCGCTGGTTGACCACCACCAGGCGGTCGCCGACCGGGTGGACCTCGTCGGTGGCGTCGCGCCCCGACAGCAGCAGCTCGGCGACGTCCGGGTACAGGCCCAGCTCGCCGACACGGCGGCGGCCGGTGTCCTCCGGCAGCTCCAGAAGGCGCTGCGCCTCGTCGTTGGCCAGCAGCAGCTCACCGTCCGAGCCGACGATGACCACGCCCTCGCGCACCGAATGCAGGACCGCGTCGTGATGCTCGTACATCCGGGTCATCTCGCGCGGCCCGAGCCCGTGGGTCTGCCGCAGCAGCCGGCGGCCCGCCACCGCGGTGCCCGCCGTGGCCAGGGCGAGCGCGACCGCCGCGGCGCCCAGCAGCAGCGGCAGCTGCCGGTCGGCGGTGTTGCCCACGTTCTCCACGGTGATGCCCGCCGACACCAGTCCCACCACCTGGCCCTGCGGGTCCCGCACCGGCACGACCGCCTGCACCAGCCGGCCGATGGTTCCGGTGATCTCCTCCACGACCGGCTCGCCCCGCAGCGCCGGCCCGATGTCGCCGACGAACTTCTTGCCGATGCGGTCGGGCCGCGGATGCGTGTACCGGATCCCGTCGGTGTTCAGCACCACGACGAAGTCCACCGGCACGCTCTTTCGGACCTCCTCGGCCCGCGGCTGGAGCACCGCCGTCGGGTCGGGGGAGCGCAGCGCCTCCCAGGTCCCCGGCGCGTCGGCGAAGGAGACGGCGACCGCGCGCGAGCGGTTGCGGGCCTCCTCCTCGCTGGCGGCGCGTCCCTGAAGGACCAGCGCCGCGACCGCGGCGAGGACCAGCAGCACCACGATGACCACGTTCACGAAGAAGACCTGCGCGGCGACGCTCCGCCGCGACAGGATGCCTGATCGGCCCAGTGGTCGCATAGGCCCCAGTTCTACCCGCAGAGCCCGCGAGCGGCACCTGCGACATGACGGTGGCGCATCACGATTCCGCCCACGCGTCGGGGCCGCCGCCACGCCAGTCGATCAGGCCGGACGCCGCGACGTCCAGCTCGTCCCAGCCCTGCAGCCCGGCCTCCTGGAGGAAGGCGGTCACGTCCCGCAGCGAATAGGCGGTGCCCAGCGCACGCCCGTCCACCCGCACGCGCCGTCCGCCGGACGGCCCGGGTGGCTCCACGACGACCGGTGGCTGCTCGGACATGGCTCCAGCATCGTGCGGACGGCCGCGGGCCGCATCCGGAGGGCGGCCACCCCCCCCAGGACGCCCGGACGGTGGCACCGCTCGGCGACCTCGAGCCGGGCCCGGCCGGCGGCCCACCCGTTTCCTCCACGTGCCCCGGGCAACCCGGAGCGTGCCGACACCGCGGACGGAAGGAAGCGACGATCATGGCAGACCACCGGGACCCCGAGCTGGACGACCTGTGGAACGAGTTCCACACCGTGGTCAACATGACTTCCCGAGAGCTCCAGGACTGGCTGATGACCCGCTCCGCCGGCGAGGACACCGAGGCGCTCCCGGACCGGGCGGGCACCGAGAACGGGCGCCGGGTCCTGGACATCCTCGGCAAGCGCCGCGTCGACCTCACCGGCGACGACCTCAGGGTGATGCGGAAGGTCGTCGACACCGTGACCGCCGAACGCGGCGTCGACATGGAGCCCACGGCGGGCCAGTCGAACTGGCGTCACCGGCTGATGACCCTGGGACACGACCCCCTCAAGCCGGTCTCCACCTGATCCGGACCGGCCCCCACCGGATCCGCCGCGCCGCACCGGGCGGCGTGCCCGGTGCGGTTCCCGCCGGCCCCGGTGCGAGGGTCAGACGGCCGCCCAGCCGCTGTCGACCGGCAGGATCGCGCCGTTGATGCCGGCGGCGGCGTCCGAGGCGAGGAAGACGATCGCGGCGGCCTGGTCCTCCGCGGAGGTCACCGAGCCGATGTTGCCGAAGTACGGGGCGATCGTCGCCGGGCCGTGGGCGCCCTGCTCCGCGTCCACCTTGATGTTGGTGGCCACGCCGCCCGGGGCTATCGCGTTGGCGCGGATGCCCTTGCCGCGGTACATCACCGCGAGGTTCTTGGTCAGGCCGATCACACCGTGCTTGGAGGCGGTGTAGGCGGCGCCCGCGGCGCTGCCGCGCAGACCGGCCTCGGAGGCCGTGTTCACGATCGCGCCCTTGCCGGCGGCCAGCATGTGCGGCAGCGCGGCGCGGGTCAGCATGAACGGGGCGGTGAGGTTCACGCGGAGCACGCGGTCCCACTCGGCGTCGGACACGTCGGCCGCGGCGGACATCCGGTCCATGATGCCGGCGTTGTTGACCAGCACGTCCAGGGAGCCGAACTCCTCCACCGCGGTCGCCACGACCCGGTCCACGACGGCCTGGTCGCCCAGGTCGCCGGTCACCGCGACCGCCTTGGCGCCGGCGGCCTCCAGCAGCTCCACGGTCTCCCGCGCGGTCTCCTCGTTCAGGTCGGCGACCAGCACCTTCGCCCCGGCGGCCGCGAAACGCAGGGCCGCCGCCCTGCCGATGCCGGAACCCGCGCCGGTGACGACCACGCTCTTGCCGGCCAGGCCGGTCTCGTTGCTCATTGCTGCTGCTCCCTCGCATCGCCCGGCCACCCCTGCGGCGGCGGGCGCGAGGACGACCGTACCTCTTTCTGTCGCGGCGTGCCATAAAGGCATCGGATGCCACGAAAGCGTGACGTACAGTGACAGCCCCACGACGGCCCCGCCTGATGACCCGTGCGGAGCCCCTCCCGCACGTCCAGCGAGGAAGAGAGCGATGGACCACAGACCACCCGCCGTGCCGTCCGCGGCGCGGCCCACGGCCCGGCGCACCGGCAGGCCGCCCCTGACCGAGCGGCGCAAGGCCGCCACCCGCCTGGACATCTCCCGGCAGGCCGTGCGGCTGTTCGCCGCCCAGGGCGTCGCCGGCACCTCCGCCGACGAGATCGCGGCCGCGGCCGGCCTGTCCACCCGGACGCTGTGGCGCTACTTCCCCTCCAAGGAGGAGTGCGTCCGGCCGCTGCTCCTGACCGGGCTCGAGGACATCATGGAGCGGCTGCGGGCCTGGCCGCCCGGCGTCACCCTCACCGAGGCCCTCGGCCTGGACGACCCGGCCTCCGGCCGGGACGAGGACAGCGCCGAGGTCGCCCAGCTGGTGCGCCTGACCGCCGGCGAGCCGGGACTGCGCGCCGTCTGGCTGCAGATCCACTCCGAGGCCGCCGACGCCTTCGCCGCGATTCTGGCCGAGCGTGAGGGCCGCGAGGCGTCCGACCTCGCCGTCCGGGTGCGGGCCGGTACCCTCAACGTCGCCCTGCGGATCGCCGTCGAGGAATGGGCCCGGCGGGCCGACGGCCCCACGTCACCGGCTCTGCGCGACGTGATGCGCGCCGCGCTGGGCCACGCAGCCACCACCCTGCCCGGCTGAGCCGCGCCACATCGCGGCGGAACGGGTGCGCGTCGGGCCGGAGGAGGGGGTGCGTGCCCGGGAGCACCGCTGTGCGATCGTGTCCGCGAACGACGAACGACGAACGACGAACAACGAACGACGAACGACGAACAACGAACAACGAACGACGAACAACGATCGACATATCGACAGGGAGTCCCGAGTTCCCGTGCGCACCGAACCTCCCGCGGCACCGGCGCCCCTCCTGCTGCCCGACGGACGCCCCGCCGCTGCCGCCTGGTCGCTGGACCCGGAGGTCCGGCACCTCAACCACGGCTCCTTCGGCGCCGTCCCGCGCGCCGCGCAGGACGCCCAGGCAGCCCTGCGCCACCGCATGGAGGCGTCACCCGTCGAGTGGTTCCCCGCGCAGCCCGGGATGATCGCCGAGGCCCGCCGGAGGATCGCCGCGCATCTGGGGGCCCCGCCCGACGGGACGGCCCTGGTGCCCAACGCCAGCGCGGGCGCCAGCGTCGTCTACGGCAACCTGCCGCACCGGGCCGGCGCGGAGATCGTGGTCACCGACCACGGCTACGGCGCCGTCACCATGGGGGCGGCCCGCCTGGCCCGGCGCTGGGGCGGAACCCTGCGCACCGTGCACGTGCCGCTGGAGGCCACCGCCGACGAGGCGTACCGGGCCGTCACCGACGCCTTCACCGACCGCACCGCCCTGGCCGTCGTCGACCACATCACCTCGGCCACCGCCCGCCTGCTGCCCGTCGGGCGCATCGCCGCCGAGGCGCGCCGCCGCGGCGTCATCCTCCTCGTCGACGGGGCCCACGCGCCCGGCATGCTCGCCGACCCGCTGGCGGAGCTCGGCGACGTGGACCACTGGGTCGGCAACCTCCACAAGTTCCCCTGCGCGCCGCGCGGCACGGCGGTCCTGGTCGCCCGCACCGAGGCACGCCAGGACCTGCACCCCCTGATCGACTCCTGGGGCGCCACCGAGCCCTTCCCGGAGCGCTTCGACCACCAGGGCACCGTCGACGCCACGCACTACCTGGCGACGCCCACCGCCCTGGACCTGATCGAGGACACCTGGGGCTGGGACGCCGTGCGCGCCTACGCCACCGCCCTCGGCGACCACGCGCAGCACGTCGTGGCCGCCGCGTTCTCCAGCGTTACCGGCGAGGACCACACCGCCCGCGTCGGCATGCCCGCCCCGGCCCTGCGGCTGGTGCGGCTCCCCGACGGGCTTGCGGGCACCCGCGAGGAGGCCGACGCCCTGCGCGACGAGGTCGCCCGCAAGCTGCGCGTCACCGCCGCGTTCACCAGCTTCGGCGGCACCGGCTACGTCCGCCTGTCCACGCACGCCTACAACACCGCGGACGACTACGCCCACTTCGCCGAGACCTGCGTCCCCGTCCTGACCGACTGGGCCCGCGAAAGGCGCGGCTGACCGCCGGACCCGAGGCCGGCGGCCCGGCCCCGCGGCTCCGGCGGGCCGCCGCCTACAGGCCGAGCGCCAGCCGGTGGTAGGCCTGGTTCCAGCGCAGCTCGCGCCGGAAGGAACGGGTGGTGGTCGACCGGTCGATGAGGGCGAGCTCCACCCGCAGCATCTCCGCCAGGTCGTCCAGGTGCTCCGCGGTGAGGGCCGAGCTGAGGACCGTGTGGTGCGGCCCGCCCGCCGTCAGCCAGGACTCCGTCGAGGTCCGCAGGTCGGGCGTGGGACGCCACACGGCCCGGGCCACCGGCAGCGCGGGCAGCGGGTGCGGCGGCGCCACCACGTCGATGTCGTTGGCCACCAGCCGGAACCGGTCCCCGAGGTCCGCCAGGCCGACCACCACGGCCGGCCCCGGGGCCGCGTCGAACACCAGCCGCACGGGGTCCTCGCGACCGCCGATGCCGAGCGGGTGAATCTCGCAGCTGGGCGTCGCGGCGGCCACCGACGGGCAGACCTCGAGCATGTGGGCGCCCAGGATCAGCTCGTCGCCCGGCGACAGGTCGTAGGTGTAATCCTCCATGAACGAGGTGCCGCCCGGCAGCCCTTCCGCCGCGGTCTTCAGCGCCCGCAGCAGGACGGCCGTCTTCCAGTCGCCCTCCCCGCCGAAGCCGTAGCCGTCCGCCATCAGCCGCTGCACGGCGATGCCCGGGAGCTGCCGCAGACCGCCCAGGTCCTCGAAGTTGCTGGTGAACGCCCCGAAGCCGCCCTCCGTCAGGAAGGACCGCAGCCCCGCCTCGATCCGTGCCGCGTAGCGCAGCGCCTCGTGCCGCTCGCCGCCCGCGCGCAGCTCCGGCGCCACCTTGTAGGCGTCCTCGTACTCCGCGACCAGGGCCGCGACCGCCTCCTGCGGCGCCCCGTCCACGGCCTCGACCAGGTCGTTGACCCCGTAGGTGTTCACGGACACGCCGAGGCGCAGCTGCGCCTCCACCTTGTCCCCCTCGGTGACCGCCACGTCGCGCATGTTGTCGCCGAAACGGGCGACCTTGAGGGTGGCCAGCTCGGCACGGGCGGCCGCGGCGCGCGCCCAGACGGCGACCCGCGCGACCGTCAGCGGGTCGCTCACGTGCCCGGCCACCGTCTTGCGCGCCACCCCGACCCTGCCCTGGACGTGCGCGAACTCGCGGTCGCCGTGGGCGGCCTGGTTGAGGTTCATGAAGTCCATGTCGATGGTGTCCCAGGGAAGGGCCACGTTCGACTGGGTGTGCAGGTGCAGCAGCGGCTTGCGCAGGGCGTCCAGGCCGGCGATCCACATCTTGGCCGGGGAGAAGGTGTGCATCCAGGTGATCAGGCCGATGCACGCGTCGTCGGCGTTGGCGTCCAGACAGGCGCGGCGGATGGCGGAGGCGTCGGTCAGCACCGGCTTCCAGACGACGCGCACGGGCAGCTCCGGCGCGTCGTCCAGCACGGCGGCGATCCGCTGCGACTGCTCGGCGACCTGCTTGAGGGTGTCCTCGCCGTACAGACCTTGGCTGCCGGTGAGGAACCAGATCTCGCGGACGGAGGAATTGGGGCTCTGAGGGCTCTGCACAAGGACTCCTGGTGGCGTGGTGGTCCGAGAGTGGACGGGGCGGGGAAGGGCGGCGGGGCGGGCCGGGGAGGGGGAGGCGACGCGGCGGTGTCAGCCGTCGGCGAGCGCCGCGTCGCGCAGCCTCCGCAGGCGGTGCAGCTGGTCGCCGTCCGCGAAGCGGTCGTGCAGCAGCTGGTACTCGGCGAACAGCGCGTCGTAGGCGTCCGCACGGCCGGCGTCGGGCACGAACACGTCGCGCCGCAGCCGCCCCATCGCGGCCGTGGCCGTGCGCACGTCGGGATGGGCGCCCGCCGCCACTGCGGCGTGGACCGCCGACCCCAGGGCCGGCCCCTGACCGGACGCCGCGAGGGAGACCGGGCGGCGCAAAACGTCCGCGTAGATCTGCATCAGCAGCTCGTTCTTCGCCAGCCCCCCGGCCACCACGAACTCGTGCACCGGGACGCCGCCGTTCTCCAGCGTCTCGACGATGACCCGGGTGCCGAACGCGGTGGCCTCCAGCATCGCCCGGTAGACGTCCTCCGGCCGGGTGGCCAGGGTCAGGCCCATGATGACGCCGGAGAGGTGGTGGTCGACCAGGACGGAACGGTTGCCGTTCAGCCAGTCCAGCGCGACCAGGCCGTGGGCGCCGACCGGCTGGCCGGCGGCCTTGCGGGTCAGCAGGGCGTGCAGGTCCTCGCCGCGGGCGTCCGCCTCCTCCTGGTACTCGCGAGGCACGCCCTGGCGCAGCACCCAGGCGAAGATGTCGCCCACCGCGCTCTGCCCGGCCTCGTAGCCGTAGGCGCCCTCCACGATTCCGCCGTTCACGACACCGCAGACGCCGGGGACCTCGGCCAGCACCGACGAGTTGATCACGTGACAGGTGGAGGTGCCCATGATGGCCAGCAGCCGCCCGTTCTCCACCGCCTGGGCGGCCGCCGCGGTGACATGGGCGTCGACGTTGCCGGCCGCCACCGCGATGCCGGCCGGCAGACCCGTCCAGGCGGCCGCCTCCTCGGTGAGCGATCCGACCCGTGAACCCAGCGGGGACAGCGGGAACTCGAGCCGCGTCCGGGCGAAGTCGGCGAAGTCCGGGTTCAGCGCGGCCAGATACTCCTCGGACGGGTAACCGCCGTCCTGGTGGATGCCCTTGTAACCGGCGGTGCAGGCGTTGCGCGACTCGCGGCCGGTGAGCTGCCAGACGATCCAGTCCGCCGCCTCGATCCAGCGCACGCAGGCCGCGTAGACCTCGGGGTCCTCCTCGAGCAGCTGGAGCGCCTTGGCGAACTGCCACTCGGCGGAGATCTTCCCGCCGTACCGCCCGATCCACTTCTCGCCGCGTTCATGGGCCAGCGCGTTGATCCGGTCGGCCTGCGGCTGCGCCGCGTGGTGCTTCCACAACTTGGGCCAGGCGTGCGGCCGTCCGCCCAGCGGCGTCTCGGTCAGCGGAGTCCCGTCGGCCAGCGTGGGCAGCACCGTGCAGGCCGTGAAGTCGGTGGCGACGCCGATGATCGCGCGCGGGTCGACGCCGGACGCGGCGACCGCCGCCGGCACCGCCTCGCGCAGCACGTCACGCCAGTCCTCGGGGTGCTGCAGCGCCCAGTCGGGCGGCAGCGCGGCGTCCGAGCCGGGCAGCCGCTCCTCGATCACGCCGTGCCGGTACTCGTGGACCGCGGAGGCCAGTTCCTCGCCGTCGCGGACCCGCACCACCACGGCGCGCCCCGAGAGGGTGCCGAAGTCGACGCCCACGGTGTACCGCTCGGAACCCTCGGGCAGGTCGGCGGCGGAGTCGGGAGCGGACGGGGGAGGAGGTGCAGAGGTCACGGAGATGCCTTTCGGGTGGCCGTTGGGCTGCGGAGGGGCTCTTCGGAGCTCGTCGTAGGCGCGTGTGGGGGACACCGAAGTGTTAGCGCTCACAATCTCTTGGCGCAAGAGGCGTGCGGAGAGTGAGCATCTCCTGCGCGCGCGGAGTTGACGCGTCCGCACGCCTGAGGGTGTCACGGCGAGTCACGGAAAGATAACGCGCGCAAGGGGATTGAGAACCTGTCTTGTTAGCGCTCACAATGCGACGGCGCGCCCTCCGTGAGGAGGCCGCCCTTCGCGCGGCCGGTGTTCGTCGGTCGCATCGACGGCACCCTCCGTGCACCTCGAAAGGACACACGTCATGGCCCGCAGAGCCGCTCTCGCCCTCAGCACGGTCCTCCTCCTCGCCACCTCGACGCTGACGGCCTGTTCCACCGAGGCGCCCGACTCCGAGAAGTCCGGGGGAGGGAACTCGGACGGCAAGATCACCCTCGGCTTCGCCCAGGTCGGCGCGGAGAGCGGGTGGCGGACGGCCAACACCAAGTCCGTCCAGGAGTCGGCGAAGAAGGCCGGCATCACCCTCAAGTTCTCCGACGCCCAGCAGAAGCAGGAGAACCAGATCAAGGCGATCCGCGGCTTCATCCAGCAGAAGGTCGACGTCATCGCCTTCTCGCCGGTGGTGGAGTCCGGCTGGGACACCGTGCTCAAGGAGGCCAAGGACGCCGGCATCCCGGTGATCCTCACCGACCGCGCGGTCGACAGCAAGGACACCTCGCTCTACAAGACCTTCCTCGGGTCCGACTTCGTGAAGGAGGGCAGGTCGGCGGGCGAGTGGCTGACCAAGGAGTACGCGGACGAGAAGGGCCCCGTCAACATCGTCGAGCTTCAGGGCACCACCGGTTCCGCGCCCGCCAACGACCGCAAGGCCGGTTTCGCGGAGATCGTCGGCAAGGACGACAAGTTCAAGGTCGTCGCCTCGCAGACCGGTGACTTCACCCGCGCCAAGGGCAAGGAGGTCATGCAGGCCTTCCTGAAGTCCCACAAGGACATCGACGTGCTCTACGCGCACAACGACGACATGGCCCTCGGCGCCATCCAGGCCATCGAGGAGGCCGGCAAGAAGCCCGGCAAGGACATCAAGATCATCTCCGTCGACGGCATCAAGGACGCCTTCGTCGCGATGACCGAGGGCAAGATCAACGTCGTGGTGGAGTGCAACCCGCTCCTCGGCGACCAGCTGATGGACCTCGCCAAGAAGGTCGTCGACGGCCAGGAGGTGCCGACCCGGGTCGAGACCGAGGAAGGCGTCTTCACCCAGGACCAGGCCGAAGAGGCCCTGCCCACCCGCCAGTACTGAGGCGACCGGAACCGGCGCCGGAGGGGGCACGCACCGCCCCCTCCGGCGTCACCGCCACACGAGTGAGAGGAGGGCGGATGACAACCCCGTCCACCCCGGCAGTCCCGGACGCCGGCGAGCGGCGGCCGGTCCTGGAGGCCACCGGCATCCGCAAGCAGTTCCCGGGCGTGCTCGCCCTGGACGGGGTCGCCCTGCGGCTCCACCCCGGCGAGGTCCACGCCCTGATGGGCGAGAACGGCGCCGGGAAATCCACCCTGATCAAGGTGCTCACCGGCGTGCACGCGGCCGACGAGGGCACCCTGCTCGTCGACGGCCGGCAGGGGACCTTCGCCGACCCTCTCCAGGCCCAGCAGGCGGGCATCAGCACCGTCTACCAGGAGGTCAACCTCTGCCCCAACCTCTCGGTGGCCGAGAACATCCTCATCGGACGTGAGCCCCGGCGCCTCGGACTGGTCCACTGGAAGGCCCTTAAGCGGCGCGCGGCCGAACTCCTCACCGAGCTGGACCTGGACCTCGACGTGTCCTCCCCGCTCGGCTCCCACTCGCTGGCGGTGCAGCAACTCGTCGCCATCGTGCGTGCCGTGGACGTCTCCGCCAAGGTGCTCGTCCTGGACGAGCCCACCTCCAGCCTCGACCGCGACGAGGTCGCCCAGCTCTTCGCCCTGGTCCGCCGGCTGCGCGACCGCGGGGTCGCCATCCTCTTCGTGACCCACTTCCTCGACCAGGTCTTCGAGCTCTGCGACCGGGTCACCGTGCTGCGGAACGGCCGCCTCCAGGGCGAGTACGCCATCGGCGACCTCACCCCGGTCACCCTGGTGCAACACATGATCGGCGGCGAGCTCGCCACCCTCGAGGAACTGTCGGAGCAGGCCCACGAGGAGGCGGCCGAACGCGCCGCGGGCGAACCCCTCCTCCAGGCCCGCGCACTGGGGCGCAAGGGATCCGTCGAGCCGTACGACCTCGACATCCACCCCGGCGAGGTCATCGGCCTCGCGGGGCTGCTGGGATCCGGCCGCACCGAGGCCGCCCGCCTGCTGTTCGGCGCCGACAGCGCCGACAACGGTCAGGTGACCGTCGACGGCAAGGCCGTCTCCCTGCGGTCGCCCCGCCACGCCGTCGCCCACAAGATCGCCTTCTGCTCGGAGAACCGCAAGACGGAGGGTGTCTTCGGGGAGCTGACGATCCGCGAGAACATCGTCCTGGCGCTCCAGGCCGCACGGGGCTGGACGCGCCCCCTGTCCCGCGCCCGGCAGGAGGAGCTCACCCGCCGCTGGATCGACGCCCTCGACATCCGGCCCGCCGACCCCGAGGCCCAGCTGCGCAACCTCAGCGGCGGCAACCAGCAGAAGGTGCTGCTCGCCCGCTGGCTGCTGACCGAACCCCGGCTGCTCATCCTCGACGAGCCCACCCGTGGCATCGACGTCGGAGCCAAGGCGGAGATCCAGAAACTCGTCGCGCGCCTCGCCGCGGACGGCACCGCCGTGCTGTTCGTCTCGGCGGAACTCGAAGAGGTGCTGCGCCTGAGCCACCGCGTCGCCGTCCTGCGGGACCACCGCATGGTGGCCACCCTCGTCAACGACGACAGCGTCACCCCCGACCGCATTCTGGCCACCATCGCCACCGGAGCGGACTCATGACCAACCCGCCCGACCGGTCCCCGCGGACCGGTCCGCCCGGCGCGCCCACCGGGGCCGCACCCGGCACCGTCCTCAAGCGGCTGGCCGGACACCGGCTGCTGTGGCCCTCGCTGGTGCTGCTCGCCCTGCTGCTCGGCAACCTCGCCTTCACCCATGACTTCTTCGACGTCCGGGTGCAGGACGGACACCTCTACGGCAGCCTGATCGACATCCTGCAGTTCGGCGCGCCGCTCACCCTGGTCGCGCTCGGCATGACGATGGTGATCGCCACCCGCGGCATCGACCTCTCGGTCGGCTCCACCGTGGCCATCGCCGGCGCCCTCGCCTGCGAGCACATCGCCGGCTCCGCCGACCCCGGCAGCGCCGGCACCGTGCTGACCGCCGTCGCCGTCGCGCTCGGCGTGGCGGTCGTCCTCGGCCTCTGCAACGGCCTGCTCGTCGCCCGCCTCGGCGTACAGCCCATCGTCGCCACCCTGATCCTCATGGTCGCCGGCCGCGGCGTGGCCCAGCTGATCACCGACGGGCAGATCATCACGGTGAGCAGCGCCAAGTTCCACATGATCGGCGGGGGTTACTTGCTGACCCTGCCCTTCGCCGTGCTGCTCGCCGCGGTGGTCGTCGCGCTCACCGCCGTCGTCACCCGGCGCACCGCGCTCGGCCTGCTGATCGAGGCCGTCGGAGGCAACCCCGCCGCCGGCCGTCTGACAGGCATCCGCGCCGCCGGGCTGCTGACGCTGGTCTACGTCTTCAGCGCGGTGTGCGCGGCCGTCGCGGGCCTGATGATCAGCTCCAACGTCTCCGCCGCGGACGGCAACAACGCCGGCCTGTGGATCGAGCTCGACGCCATCCTCGCCGTCGTGATCGGCGGCACCGCCCTGACCGGCGGCCGCTTCTCCCTGGGCGGCACCGTCCTGGGCGCGCTCGTCATCCAGACCCTCTCCACCACCGTCTACACCCTCGGCGTCCCGCCCGAGACCACCCTCGTGTTCAAGGCCTTCGTGGTCATCGTGGTCTGCCTCGTGCAGTCGCCGGTCTTCCGGGCCAAGCTGGCGCGCCGCCGCGGGAGCCGGCCCGCCCGATCCGACAGCAAGGCGGCCGCCGCCGGCCCGCAGCAGGAGGTCCGCGCATGAGCACCGGCACCGTCCCCAAGGCCGCGCGCCTCAGCCGCCCGTTCACCCGCACCGGCTCACGCGTCACGGGCAGCCGGATCCCCCTGCTCGTCACCGCGGTGCTGCTGGTGGCGATGTTCACCGTCGGATCGCTGCGCTACGACGGCTTCTTCTCCACCCAGGTCGTCCTCAACCTGCTGATCGACAACGCCTTCCTGCTGGTCGTCGCCGTCGGCGCCACCTTCGTCATCCTCACCGGCGGCATCGACCTGTCGGTCGGCTCCATGGTGGCCCTGTCCACGATGATCACCGCCTCGCTCGTCGAGCACCACGGCTGGTCCCTGGGCGCCACGATCCCGCTCGTCCTGGCGATCGGCGCCGCGGGCGGCGCGCTGATGGGCTGGATCATCCACACCTTCGAGATCCAGCCGTTCATCGTCACGCTGGCCGGCATGTTCCTCGCCCGAGGGCTCTGCTACACCATCAGTACCGAGTCCATCACCATCGACGACCCGACCACGGTCTCCATGGCCCAGACCCGGCTGTACGGCTCAGGAGGCCTCTTCGTCTCCGTGTCCGTCGTCATCGCCCTGGCCGTCCTGCTGATCGCCTTCGTCGTCCTGCACCACACCCGCTTCGGCCGCGGGGTGTACGCGCTGGGCGGCAACGAGTCCTCGGCGCGGCTGATGGGTCTGCCGGTGGGTCCCACGAAGATCGCGGTCTACGCCGTCAGCGGCCTCTGCTCGGCCCTCGGCGGCGTGCTGATGACCTTCTACATGCTGTCCGGGTACGCCCTGCACGCCATGGGCATGGAACTGGACGCCATCGCGGCGACGGTCATCGGCGGAACGCTGCTGACCGGCGGCTCCGGCTTCGTCCTGGGCACCGCCCTCGGGGTCCTGGTGCTCGGCATGATCCAGACCGTCATCAACTTCCAGGGCACGCTGAGCTCCTGGTGGACCCGGATCGTCATCGGTGGCCTGCTGCTGGTGTTCATCGTGCTCCAGCGTCTGATGACGGGGCGACGCGCCGAGACCGAATGAGCGCCGGCCCGGTCGGGCACGCGGCGGCCGTGGCCGTCGGTGCGTCCGGCCGGGACGCGCCCGCACCGACGCCGCCGGGCGCCGGTCCGCACGCCACCGCGGTGGCCGCGGACCGG
>NZ_JBHTVQ010000084.1:0-23643 GCF_042792855.1 Streptomyces sp. NPDC056600 | reverse complement strand
GGCGGGTGTGTGTTCCCTCCGGGTTTCGCCGGGACGGCGCCTTGGCCCCCCGTGACGGCCTAAGGCCCCCTTCGCCGGTATGGGGCGATGGGGGCCTTGGGTGGCTCGCGGAGGCGGGCTCGCGCAGCCGGCCTCCGCGGAGGCCGGCCCGCGGAGGCCGGCCGCGCGGGAGGGTCAGGCGGGGGCGCCGACCGGCTCGGGGGCGCGGTCGCGCACCTCGGGCTCGTCGTCCTCCAGCGGGGAGGCGGAGGCGCCGCGGTAGGCGTCGCGGTCCAGGATGTTCTCGCGGGCCGCGACCAGCACCGGGACGACCGCCTGGCCGGCCACGTTGGTGGCGGTGCGCATCATGTCCAGGATCGGGTCGATGGCCAGCAGTAGACCGACGCCCTCCAGCGGCAGGCCCAGCGTCGACAGGGTCAGCGTGAGCATCACCGTGGCGCCGGTGAGACCGGCCGTGGCGGCGGAGCCGACGACCGCGACGAACGCGATCAGCAGGTACTCCTGCACCCCGAGCTGGATGTCGAAGATCTGCGCCACGAAGATCGCGGCGAGCGCCGGGTAGATCGCGGCGCAGCCGTCCATCTTGGTGGTGGCGCCGAACGGGACGGCGAACGAGGTGTACTCACGCGGCACGCCGAGGCGCTCGACGACCTTGGCGGTCAGCGGCATGGTGCCGACCGAGGAGCGGGAGACGAAGGCCAGCTGGATGGCCGGCCAGGCGCCCTTGAAGAACTGGACCGGGCTGACCTTGGCGACCGTGGCGAGCAGCAGCGGGTAGACGCCGAACATCACCAGCGCGCAGCCGATGTAGACGTCGGCGGTGAAGGTCGCGTACTTGCCGATCAGGTCCCAGCCGTAGGTGGCGATGGCGCGGCCGATGAGGCCGACGGTGCCGATCGGGGCGAGCAGGATGACCCACCACAGCGCCTTCTGGAGCAGTTCGAGCACCGACTCGCTGAAGGTGAGCACGGGCTGCGCCTTCTCGCCGATGGCGAGGGCGGCGATGCCGGCGACGGCGGCCATGAAGACGATCTGCAGCACGTTCAGCTCGGTGAACGGCGTGATGACGTCGGTCGGGATGATACCCGTCAGGAAGTCGATCCAGCTGCCCTGGCTCTCCGGCTTGGCGCCGTCCTTCGGGGTCAGGCCGGTGCCGGCGCCCGGGTTGGTGATCAGGCCGATGGCGAGGCCGATGACCACGGCTATCAGCGAGGTGATCCCGAACCACAGCAGCGTGCGGGAGGCCAGCCGGGCGGCGTTGTTGACCTTCCGCAGGTTGGTGATGGAGACCAGGATCGCGAAGAAGACGAGCGGGGCGACGGCCAGCTTCAGCAGCTGGACGAACGTTCCGCCGACCTTGTCGAGGGTGGTGACCAGCCAGGCCAGGTCCTGGCTGCGGGCCAGCCAGCCCAGCAGGACGCCGAGGACCAGACCGGTGATGATCTGGACCCAGAAGGGCACCTTGAGCCGGCGCCTGGGCCTGCTCACGGCATGCGTGTTCTCGGACACGGACACACTCCGTCGGGGGGACGCGCGGTGGCGCGGGGAAACGAAACAGTGAGGAGCGGCGCCCCGGATCGGTCAGCAGCGCCGCGAGAGATGTGGAACGAGGTCGGACCCGGACCGGGCCGGAGGCTCCGTCAGGGCCGACACGCCGCGGTGGTTCGGCGGCAGAGGTCCACGTGCAGGCGCGCCACGAGCCGGAGGCTCTGCGGCGTGAGGGGCGCGGCTGCTGACGTCATGCGCATACGTTAACAGCAAAGCTTTGGGATACCCAAAGCCTTGCTTTGTGAGGTGGGACGCTCTTCCACCCGAGAAATGACAAGTGCCCCGTCTCCGGTGGGGAGACGGGGCACCGACGACGCGCGGCGCGGGGAGAGGTCAGTCCTCCTGGGCCCGGTTGAGCTCCAGGTTGACCTTGGCGCGGTCCATCCGCTCGATGATCTGCTCGGAGGCGCGGTCGCGCACGCCGCGCAGCACCACGAAGCTGATCGGGGCGGAGACGACGAGGGCGAGGAGGATGATCCAGATGCCGTTGGAGTCGCCGACGGCGCTCGGCAGCACGCCGGCGTAGACACCGCCCCAGACGACCGCGAAGCAGCCGACGAAGATGCCGAGGCGCATCAGTGTGTAGCGGAGCATCTCTAACCCACTCTTCCGTCCGTCGAGAGCACTGCCGTCCAGTGAAACACGCCGCCGGAGGGATCTTGCGCGGGGGCCGGTCGCACGGAGGTCGGGAGGTCAGGTGAGCGGGAGCCACAGGGTGACGTCGTCCCGGTCGTCGCCCGGGGCGACGCGGATGGCGCCGGGCACGCGGCCGACCTCCTTGTAGCCGCAGGAGGCGTAGAAGCGTTCGAGGCCGAGGCCGCCGCGGCAGCCCAGCCGGACGGCTTCGATCCCCTCGATGGAGCGGGCGGCGTCGGCGAGGGCCGCCATCAGGTCGCGGCCGTGCCCCTTGCCCTGGTGGGCCGGGTGGACCATCACCGTGTAGGCCATCACCCAGTGCCGCATCAGCCGGTGGCCGTTGGAGGCCAGGAACGCGGTGGCCAGCACCCGCCCGTCGCCGTCCTGCCCGATCAGCAGCCGGGCGGTGCCGTCGGCGACCTGGGTGAGCTGCTTGACCAGCGCCGCACGGATGGCGTCGCGGTCGGCCGGAGGCACGAAGCCGACGGCGCCGCCGGCGTCGGTCACGTCGGTCCAGAGGTCGAGGATCCCGTCACGGACGGCAGGAGTGATCACCGGATCGAACGTGAAGGTAAGGGTCATGCCGCGAACCTAGCCCTTACCCTCAGCTGCCCTCAAACGGATTCCACAGACTGGACGCCCCGGCGGACCCGCCGGGGCGTCCAGGGCGTACAGGGCGTCGGGGCGTCCCGGGTGCCGACGGGCCTCAGACCTCCTCGGGGAGTTCCCCGACCCGGTTCTCCCACTTGGTGGAGAGCACGATGGTGGTGCGGGTCCGGGACACCCCGTGGGTGCCGGAGAGCCGCCGGATGATCCGCTCCAGTCCGTCCACGTCCGCCGCGCGGACCTTCAGCATGTAGCTGTCGTCGCCCGCGATGAACCAGCAGTCCTCGATCTCCGGGAGTTCCTTCAGCCGCGTGGCCACCTCCTCGTGGTCGGCGGCGTCGGAGAGCGAGATGCCGATCAGCGCGGTGACGCCCAGGCCGAGCGAGGCGGCGTCGACGGTGGCCCGGTACCCGGTGATGACCCCGGCCGCCTCCAGCCGGTTGATGCGGTCGGTGACGCTGGGCCCCGACAGGCCGACGAGGCGTCCCAGTTCCGCGTAGGAGGCCCGTCCGTTCTCCCTGAGAGCCTGGATGAGCTGCCTGTCCACGGCGTCCATGCGATCGATTGCCTTCCGGTGAGGTGTTCCTGCGACGTGTGTGACCGAGGACGGACCGGCATGAGCGGCGGCGGTCATGCGGTCCGGGTGATCGACGGGTGGTGCGGTGATCAGCTCTCGGCGGCCCTCGCCTCGCCGAGCCCGCCCTTCCACCTGCGGTACAGGGTGTGCGGGACCCCCGCCGCGTCGAGCACCCGGCCGGCGACGAAGTCGACCAGGTCCTGGATGTGGGTGGCGCCCGCGTAGAAGGCCGGTGAGGCCGGGACGACGTTCGCCCCCGCGTCGTCCAGCGTGACCAGGTGCCGCAGCGTCTGCCCGTTGAGCGGGGTCTCACGCACGGAGACCACCAGCGGGCGGCGCTCCTTGAGCGTCACGCTCGCGGCACGCTGCAGCAGGTCCTTGGAGAGACCCAGCGCGACTCCCGCGACACAGGCGGTGGAGGCGGGCACGATCAGCATCCCGCGGGCCGGGTACGAACCGGACGACGGCCCGGCGGCCAGGTCGCCGGCCGCCCAGTACCGGACGTCGCCCGCGGCCTCCCCGCAGGTGCCGGGGTCGAAGGTGGCGGGCTTGCCGTCGGCGCCCATGGCCAGCCAGCGGTTCAGGTCGTCCTGCCAGTGGGCGTCCCGGAAGGAGATCCCGGTCTCGTCGAGCAGGGTGAGCCGGGCAGCCCGGCTGACCACCAGATCGACGCTCTCCCCGGCCTCGATCAGCCCGCGCAGCACCGCCGCCGCGTATGGCGTGCCGGATGCCCCGGAGACCCCCACGATCCAAGGGGTCCGCCGCTTTTCCCCTGCGTTCACACCCCGAGCCTACCGGCGCGGCCTGACAGCCCCGGCACGGGCAGGACCACGGCGCGTACGCCGCCGCGCGGCGGGTGACCGCGCTCCCGGGCGGCGAACCGATTTCGGTCAGGCGTGCGGGGCCGGGAACCGGACAAGGGGGGCAAAGCGTTGTGGGGACAGAGGTGAGGTCAGGGAAGCCGGAGCGGTCGCCGGAACGGCAGAGGGAGACGGGGGATCCGACCATGGCAGCCATCGGTGGCGGTACGGGCGCCGGCCCGGGCGCGGAGGTGTCGCGCGGGGAGCGGGTCCGGCTGGCCGGGAAGCTGATGCTGGGCTGGGTCGCTCTGCTGTGGGTGCTGGAGATCGTCGACGCGGCCTCGGGCAACGCCCTCGACCGCTTCGGCGTGGTGCCGCGCGACCCCGGCGAGCTGGCGGACGTCGTCCCCTCCGCCTTCGTGCACTTCGGCTTCGCCCATGTCGCGGCCAACACGCTGCCGCTGCTGGTCCTCGGGTTCCTCGCCGCGCTCGGCGGGATACGGCGGTTCCTCGCGGTGTGCCTGCTGATCATGGTGGCCGACGGGGTGGGCGTCTGGCTCATATCCCCGCCCGGGGTGAACACCGCGGGGGTGTCCGGGGTGATCTTCGGCCTCTTCGGCTTCCTGCTGGTCTCCGGCTTCGTGGAGCGCCGGCCGCTGGGCGTGGTGGTCGCCGTGCTGATCACGGCGGTCTGGGGCAGCTCGATCCTGGCGGGCCTGGCCCCCACCCAGACAGGGGTCAGCTGGCAGGGCCACCTGATAGGCCTGCTCTCCGGCGTCGCGGCCGCCTTCCTCCTGGCCCGCCGCGCCCGCGCGGTCTAGGGCCGTTCGAGGCCGCGCCCGGGGCGGGCGGGGGCCATCCGGGCGTCGGCGAGGCTCACGGCGGGGCGGTCGAGCAGCGTCGTCAACGCGTGCCGCTGCCGCTCGGTCAGGGGGTTGACGAAGACCGCCGCACCGGCGCCGGTCCGCTCGCACATCTCGGCCAGTTCGCGCGCCTTCCCGGAGCTCAGGAGGGTCCGCGAGGAGTAGGGCAGGGACATCTTCCGGGCGCCGCCGGCCGAGACTCCCCTGCGCTGCACGACGCGTCCGACGACCCGGGCGCCGCGCGCCTCCAGTTCTGCGGCCGCCGCCTCCATGAGCGCGGCGAACTCTGCCTCCTTCGCGGAGAAGAGCCCCACCACCACGACGCCGACGCCGGACAGGCCGGGCGGTGCGGGCGGCTCCGCCGGGCGCGCCGGGGTCCGGCGGACCGGCCGCCGGTCCCGCCTGCGCTGCTGGTGCACGCGGGCTCCTCCTCACGACCGGGGATACGCCGCGCCGGGACACGCCTCCCCGACACGCTCCCGCCCGGGGACGCGAACGCGGGTCGGCGGTCGGACCGGCAGGCCGTCGGGCCGGCGGACCGGCGGGCCGGCGGACCGGCGGGCCGGCGGGCCGGCGGGCCGTCAGACGGTCAGGCCTCGCACGACCAGGTCCAGCAGCGCGCAGACGAACAGAGCGATGCCGATGAACCCGTTGACGCTGAAGAACGCCCGGTTGAGGCGGGACAGGTCGTGCGGGCGGACGATGGTGTGCTCGTAGACGAACGCGCCCGCCACGATCAGCAGACCCAGCCAGAAGAAGAGACCCGCTCCGGTGAGGACGCCGAACCAGGCGAAGAGGGCCGTGGTGACGAGGTGACAGCCACGTGCGCCCCAGATCGCCGCGGGGATCCCGAACCGCGCCGGGACGGACTTCACACCGACCTCGCGGTCCGTCTCCACGTCCTGGCAGGCGTAGATCAGGTCGAAGCCGCCGATCCACACGCCGACGGCGACGCCCAGGACGACGGCGTCCCAGGACCACTCGCCGGTGACGGCCAGCCAGCCGCCGAGCGGGCCGATGGCCTGGGCGAGCCCGAGGATGGCCTGCGGGAAGTTCGTGAACCGCTTGCCGTACGGGTAGACCACCATCGGGATCGCCGCGAGCGGCGCGAGGATCAGGCAGAGCGGGTTGAGCAGCGCCGCCGCGACCAGGAAGACGGCGAGCGCGACCAGCGCACCGGTCCACGCCGTCCGCACCGACACCGCGCCGGTGACCAGCTCCCGCTGCGCGGTCCGCGGGTTCCGCGCGTCGATCTCCCGGTCGATGATCCGGTTGGCGGCCATCGCGAAGGTGCGCATCGCGACCATGGCGATCGTCACCAGCAGCAGGTCGACCCAGTGCACGGAGCGGTCGACCGTGAACATCGCGGTGAGCGCCGCGATGTAGGCGAAGGGCAGCGCGAAGACCGAGTGCTCGATCATCACCAGGCGGAGGAAGGCCTTCACCCGTCCCGGCCCGCGCTCGGCGGGAACAGGACCTGTGGCGCCCGTGGCGTCAGCGGCGGCGGTCAATGCCGTACTCCTTCCACCGGCGGTCGACCTTCGCCGCCGTCTCCGGGTCGGGCAGGACCATCTCGGGCCAGCCGCCGTCCCTCGTGTACCCCTCCTCGGGCCACTTCGCGGTCGCGTCGATGCCCGCCTTGCCGCCCCAGAACTGCTGGTAGGAGGCGTGGTCGAGATGGTCGACGGGGCCCTCGACGACCGTGAGGTCGCGCGAGTAGTCCGTGTTGCCGAGGGCGCGCCAGGCGACCTCGTGCAGGTCGTGCACGTCGCAGTCGGAGTCGACGACGACGATCAGCTTGGTCAGCGACATCATGTGCGCGCCCCAGATGGCGTGCATCACCTTCTGCGCGTGCTTCGGGTACTTCTTGTCGATCGAGATGATCGCGCAGTTGTGGAAGCCGCCCGCCTCGGGGAGGTGGTAGTCCACGATGTCCGGAACGATGATCTTGAGCAGCGGGAGGAAGAACCGCTCGGTGGCCCGCCCCAGCGGCCCGTCCTCGGTCGGCGGCCGGCCCACCACGATGGACTGCAGCAGCGGCTTCTTGCGCATGGTGACGCAGTCGATGGTCAGCGCGGGGAACGGCTCCTGCGGCGTGTAGAAGCCGGTGTGGTCGCCGAACGGACCCTCCGGCAGCATCTCGCCCGGCTCCAGCCAGCCCTCCAGCACGACCTCGGCGTTGGCCGGGACCTGAAGCGGGACGGTCTTGCAGTCGACCATCTCGATCCGCCGGCCCGCGACGAACCCGGCGAACAGGTACTCGTCGATTCCGCCCGGCAGCGGCGCGGTCGCCGCGTAGGTGACCGAGGGCGGGCAGCCGAAGGCGATCGCGACCGGCAGCCGCTCGCCGCGGCGGGCGGCCACCTGGTAGTGGTTGCGGCTGTCCTTGTGGATCTGCCAGTGCATGCCGATGGTGCGCCTGTCGTGGCGCTGCAGCCGGTACAGGCCGAGGTTGCGGACGCCGGACTCCGGGTCCTTGGTGTGCGTCAGGCCCAGGTTGAAGAACGCGCCGCCGTCCTGCGGCCAGGTGAAGAGCGCGGGGAGCTGGTCGAGGTCCACGTCGTCGCCGGTGAGTACGACCTCCTGCACGGGGCCGTCCTTCACCTTCTTCGGCGGCACGTGCGTCATGGTCCCGAGCTTGCCGAACGCCTCCCGGACGCCCATGAACCCCTGCGGCAGTTCGGGCTTGAGGAGGCCGCCGATGATGTCGCCGATCTCCTCGTACGACTTCAGGCCGAGCGCCTTGAGCAGCCGCCGGTCGGTGCCGAAGACGTTCATCGCGAGCGGCATCGCGGAGCCGCGCACGTTCTCGAAGAGCAGCGCGGGGCCGCCCGACTTCTGGACCCGGTCGACGATCTCCCCGACCTCCAGATGGGGGTCGACCTCGGCCGTCACCCGCTTCAGGTCTCCGTCGCGCTCCAGGGCCCGCAGGAAGGAGCGAAGATCGTCGTAAGCCATGCCCCCCAGTATCGCCGAGGGCCTCGCGGAGGTGGCGTCCGCCCCTCGGACGAAGCACCCGCGCAGCCGCTAGCCTGGTGACGTCACGGGCCGGCCGCCGCCGTCCCGCCGTCGTTCCACTGGGGGTACGCCCGTCATGCTGAGGATCCTGCCGCTGCTCCTGGTGCTGGCCCTGACCATCTACGCGTTCATCGATTGCCTGAACACCCCGGAGGAGGACGTCCGGGTCCTGCCGAAGCCGATCTGGGCGATGCTGATCCTGCTGCTCGGCACCGCGCTGATCGGGCCGGTGGCGTGGCTGGTCGCGGGCAAGGTCCGCCACGGCGGCGCGAACGACGGCGCCTTCGGTCCGCGCGGCGAGCAGCGGGGCGGTTCCCGCGGAGGGCAGCGCCGGCAGCGCTTCGTGGCGCCGGACGACAACCCCGACTTCCTCAAGTCGCTGGGCGAGGAGACCCGCAGGCGCGGCAAGGACGACGAGGACCCCCAGCAGCCCGACCGGCGGGAGGACCCGCGCGACGAGCGGCGCGGCCGGGACGAGGACGCCCCGGAGAGCTGACGCGCGGCAACGGTCCCGCGCCACGGCGACCGCCCCGCCATGGCCACGGCCACTACCCCGCCCACGCGGCGCCGGCGCCCGCCCCCTCACGCTCCCCCGGGAGCCGCCGGACGGGCTGTCCTGCGCAGCCGCTAGTCTGCCCGTCCTCACCGTCCGAACAACTCGTCGCGTCCTGGGGGGACTTGCGCATGCTCCGGATTCTGCCGTTCCTGTTGGTGCTGGCCCTGTGGATCTACGCCTTCATCGACTGCCTCAACACCCCCGAGGAGAAGGTGCGCGGCCTGCCCAAGGTGGTCTGGGTGCTGATCATCCTCTTCCTCGGCGAGGTGCTGGTCGGCCCGATCGCCTGGCTGGTGGCCGGCAAGGTCCGTGACGGCGCCGCCGCCCACCGCGGCTCCACGCCCTCCGAGTGGCACCGCAACCACCGCCCCTCGGCCCCCGTCGCCCCGGACGACGACCCGGCGTTCCTCGCCCGGCTGGCCGAGGAGAACAAGCGGGACGAGGCCCTCCTGAAGGACTGGGAGGCCGACCTGCGCCGCCGCGAGGAGCAGCTGCGCCGCGAGGAACGCGGCGAGAACCGCAAGGAGAACTGAGACCCATGTCCCCGGCGCTCGACCTACGGCTGCTGGCGACCTTCGAGAAGGTCGCCGCCCTGCTCAGCTTCACCCGCGCGGCCGCCGAGCTGGCGTACGCGCAGTCCACGGTGACCGCGCAGGTACGGGCGCTGGAACAGGACCTGGGCGTCGCCCTCTTCGACCGCCTCGGCAGCCGCATCCGGCTCACCGAGGCCGGGGAGCGGCTGCTGCCGTACGCCCGCCGCCTCCTGGACCTGGCCGCCGAGGCCCGGGCCACCGCCGTCGAGCCGGACGAGCCGTCCGGGCAGCTGACCGTCGGCACCATCGAGTCGCTGACGTCGTACCGGCTGCCGCCGCTGTTCGAGCTGTTCCACCACCGCTACCCGAAGGTGCGGCTGTCGCTGCGCACCACCATCGGCGACGAGACGCTGGACGCGCTCCGGCGCGGCGTCTACGACCTGGGCTTCCTGATGGAGACCCGCACCGAGCACGCCGGGCTGGAGACGGTGGTCCTGCTGCCGGAGCCGCTGGCCCTGGTGGCGGCCCCCGGTCATCCGCTCGCCGGCCGGTCCCTGGCCACCGCCGACCTGTACGGGGCCACGCTGCTCGCCGTGGAGTCCGGCTGCGCGTTCCGCGACCTCTTCGAGGCCGAACTCACCGAGGCGGCCGGGGAGCCGGTCGCCTTCCGCGAGTTCGGCACCGTGGAGGCCACCAAACGCGCCGCGGCGACCGGCCTGGGGATCGCCCTGCTCCCCGAGGTCACGGTCGCCGACGCGCTGGCCGCCCAGGCGCTTCAGCGCCTCGACTGGCGGCCGTCGTTCACTCTCCACTCGCAACTGGCGTGGCGGTCCGGGAAGCGGCTGCCTCCCGCGGCGCGTCTGTTCGTGGAGCAGACCCGGCGACTGCTGCGGGAGCAGCAGGCGCGGCCGCCGGCTTCCTGAGCGTCACCTTCAGGCTCGCGAGGACGATGAGCGGCAGGCCCAGCGCCTGCAGCCACCCCATGACGTGTCCGTACACCGCCCAGTCGGCGAGCATCGCGACGGCCGGGTAGACGAAGGCCAGCACGGCGATCTTCGCGGTGGGCAGCTTGGCGTAGGCGGCGTACATCAGCACGTACATCACGCCGGTGTGGAAGACGCCGAGCGCCACCAGCCAGCCCCAGGCGCCGGCTCCCGCGCCGCCCATCGCGCCCAGGTCGGCGAACGGCAGCAGCAGCGGAATGCCGACGACCACCTGCACCAGGGCGATCAGGTGGGGACGCACGCCCCGCACCCGCTTGACCACCAGGGTGGCCAGACCGTAGAGCACCGCGGCGCCCAGCGCCTGGCCGATGCCGAGCAGGTAGCGGCCGTCGCCGCCGGTCAGGTCCTCCGGCCGGACGCCCGAGACCAGGACCAGACCCGCGAAGGCGACGGCCACCCAGCCGAGGGTGGCGGCGGTCAGCCGCTCCCGGAAGAGCAGGGCGCCGAAGACCACCACGAAGAACGGCTGCATGTGGTAGACGACCGACGCCACCGAGATGGAGGTGTTGCCGTACGACTCGAACAGCAGGATCCAGTTCCCGACGATGAACAGTCCGGCGAGGACGGTCAGCGCCAGGCTGCGCCGGGTGAACCCGTGCCCGCGCATCCAGCCGCGGGCGGCGACGTAGACGCCGAGGGCCAGCGCGCCGAAGAGCACCCGGAAGAACACCACGTTGAGCGAGGAGGCCCCCGACTCGACCACGAACACGCCGATCGTCCCGGACAGCACCATGGCGGTGGTGAGCTGGGCGATCCCCTTCGTCTCTGTTGTCATGCGTCGAAGCTACGGCGCGCCCGTCGCCCGGGGCCACGCCGGACCACCCCGTGATGCCGATGGGGCCATCGGCAGGGCCGATGACCCCAGGTCAGCGCCGCGGAAGGGCGCTCAGCGCAGGCGCGAGGAGGACAGGATCGAGAACAGGTGGGCCGGGACCATCACCCAGGTCACGGCCGCCAGGACCACCAGGGCGATCCGGGTGGCGTCCAGGTTGCCCAGGGCCGCGTCCACCACCGCGGTGGCCAGGAGCACGAGGGACGCCTCGATGCCGTTGGTCAGCCGGTGGATCTTGAACGCGGCGGCCAGCTTGCGCAGGGTGGCCACTCCCTCGGAGCGGGGCCGCGTCGACTCGTCGTCGGCCACCGCCAGTCCGCGCCGGGCGCGGGCCACGTCCACCAGGTCGGTGGAGGCCTTCAGCAGGACGACGCCCATGGCGGTGAACAGGCCGAGCGCGACCCAGCCGTCGAAGGAGCCGCCGTCGCCCCAGCCGGCGGCCCGGAAGCCGGCGCCGGCCAGCAGCGCCGCGTCGGCGAGGTAGGCGCCGAGCCGGTCGACGTAGATGCCGGCCGCGCTGTTCTGGCCCTTCCACCGGGCGACCTCGCCGTCGACGCAGTCGAACAGCAGGAAGAGCTGGAACAGCACGGCGGCCAGGATCGCGCCGGTGAGCCCGGGGATCAGCAGGGCGGCGCCCGCGGCGACGCCGCAGACCACCATCGTCCAGGTCAGCGCGTCCGGCGTGACCGGCGTTCGCACCAGCTGGCGCGTCACCCGCAGGGAGATCGCCCGCATGTACATCCGGCCGGCCCAGTGCTCGCCGTTGCGGCTGGCCAGCTTGGCCTGCGGCTGGCAGACCTCCCGAAGCTCCTCCAGGACCGGGGCAGCAGCCACCATGTTCACGCTTTCCTTCCACCGACGGGCCGAGTGACGGCCCAGGGTAGAGCAGGCCGCCCGAACGCCCGGAGCCGCCCCCTCCACAGGGGCGGCTCCGGGGACGGGGGCGGTGCGTCAGCCGACGTCGGCGTAGGAGTGCTTGCCGGAGACGAAGATGTTGACACCGTAGTAGTTGAACAGCCAGCAGCCGAAGGCGATCAGCGCCAGGTAGGCGGCCTTGCGGCCCTTCCACCCCGCGGTGGCCCGGGCGTGCAAGTAGCAGGCGTAGGCGATCCAGGTGATGAACGACCAGGTCTCCTTGGGGTCCCAGCCCCAGTAGCGGCCCCAGGCGTCGCCCGCCCAGATGGCGCCGGCGATGATCGTGAACGTCCACAGCGGGAAGACCGCCGCGTTGACCCGGTAGGCGAACTTGTCCAGCGAGGAGGCCGCGGGCAGCCGCTCCAGGACCGAGGTGGCGAAGCGGCCCGGCTTGCCGCCGCCGGCCAGCTTGGCCTCGTAGGAGTCGCGGAACAGGTAGAGGACCGTGGAGACCGCCGCCACGTAGAACACCGCGCCGCAGAGGATGGCGGTGGAGACGTGGATGTACAGCCAGTACGAGTGCAGCGCCGGGACCAGCTGGTCGCTCTCGGTGTAGAGGACCGTGACCGCCAGACCCAGGTCCAGCAGGACCACGGTGATCAGCGGCAGGCCCATCCAGCGGACGTTGCGGCGGAAGGCCAGCAGCGCCAGGTAGACGCCGACGGCCACCGTGGTGAAGGTGATGTTGAACTCGTACATGTTGCCCCACGGCGCCCGCTGCACGGACAGCGCGCGGGTCAGCACGCCGCCGAAGGACAGCAGGAAGCCGAGGACGCTCAGCGAGACCGCGATCCGGCCGTACAGGTCACCCTGCGCGTCGCCGCCGTGGGCGCCGGGGCCGTCCGGAACGTCGGCGCGGGAGGCGTCCGAGGAGCGGACGACGACCTCGGGCCGCTCCAGCACGGCGGTGCCGCCGGCCTTCTTCACCGTCACGGCCGGGGCGGGCGCGGCGTTCTCCCGCGCGCCCGCGCCGCCCGTGAGCGCGGAGGCCGTGCGGGCCACCTTGCTGCGGCTGCCGAAGGTCCACTCGGCGATGTAGGCGAAGAAGGCCAGGGTGTAGACGGCCATCGCGGAGTAGATCAGCACGTTGCTGATCTGCGCGAGACTCTCGTTGGTCGTGGCGGCGAGCGTCGTCACTTGTCAGCCCCTTCAGGGGAAGGTACGGGGGAATCTGCGGGGTCCGGCGCGGAGCCGGACTCGAGGTGCGGTGCGGTCTCCGACGCGGGGTCCGGCGTCGTGTCGGGCCCGGCGTCCGGTGCGGCGTCCGGCCCGGAGTCCGGTCCGGTGCCGGGGCCGGCGTCCGGTTCGGTGCCGGGTGCGGTGGGCGCCCGGTCGTGGACGAGCCCGACCAGCTCGGCCAGCTCCTGCGGGAGCCGCGCGGACTCGCTGCGGCCCAGGCCCGCCATCTCGACGACGGTCACCCCGTCCTCACCGGCCGTGGCGCGCACCCAGACGCGGCGGCGCTGGATGAACAGGGAGCCCGAGAGACCGGCGATGGCGACGAGCGCGCCGCCGAGCGCCCAGCCGCCGGCGGGCTGCCGCACGACCTGGAAGTTCGCCCACTCCTTGATCTCCTTCTCGAAGGTGATCGAGCCGGCGCCGCCGGGCAGCTCCATGGTCTCGCCCGGCAGCAGCATCTTGCGGATGATGTCGCCGTTCTCGTCCTTGAACTGCTTCAGCTTCCGGTCGTCCAGCTGGTACACGTTCTGCGGGATGCCCGAGTCCACGCCCAGGCTGCCGTGGAAGCCGGCGACCGCGAGGACCGGGAAGTCGAGCGCCGGGAACTGGGAGAACATCGTCCCGCTGCCCTTGCCGGCGAACGTCGGCACGAACACCGTGGAGAAGCCGAGCTGCTCCTCCTTGCCCTTCGGGTCGCGGTAGCCGTCCAGCACCTTGACCGCGCCCTGGGAGGTGATGTTCTGGTCGATCGGCAGCATGGGCACCGGCTGGGAGAAGACCACCTTCCCCTTGCCGTCGCGGACCGTGACCACCGGCGCGTAGCCGTGGCTCGTCAGGTAGACCTTGGAGCCGCCGACCTCGAGCGGCTTGTTGACCTGCACGACCTTCTTCTTCTCGGCCCCGTCGACGCCCTCGCGGTAGGTGAGGGTCGCCTCGTAGGTGCGCGGCGTGCCGCGGTTGGGGCCGGAGGGGGCGAAGGTGGCGCGGAAGTCGTCCAGGTCGAAGCTGAACGGTTCCAGGTCGTCGTAGGAGAAGAGGCTGCCGGCCCGGAAGTCGTCGTACTGGACGGGCGTGTTGGCGAAGCCGTCGCCCTCGACGATCAGCTTGTTGCCCTCGGACTTGAACAGCTCGCCCCAGCCGAAGGCGATCAGCATCACGATCAGCGCCAGGTGGAAGGCGAGGTTGCCCAGCTCCCGCAGGTAGCCCTTCTCCGCGGCCACCGCGTCGCCGGCCGTGTGGGCGCGGAACCGGCGGCCCTTGAGGACGCCGAGCGCGGCGCCGCGCACCTCGTCGGGGCTCTCCGTGGTGCGCCAGGTCGTGTACGCGGGCATCCGGTCCAGCCGGCGCGGAGCGCCCGGCGGACGTCCCCGCAGCTGGCCCACGAACTGCCAGGTGCGCGGCACGATGCAGCCGATCAGCGAGACGAACAGCAGGATGTAGATCGCGGAGAACCAGACCGAGCTGTACACGTGGAACATGCCCAGCGCGTCGTAGAGCGGCGCCAGCGTGGTGTGCGCGTCGCGGAACTCCTCGACCTTGATCGGGTCGACGCGGTCCTGCGGGACGAGCGAACCGGGGACGGCCGCCAGTGACAGCAGCAGGAGCAGCAGCAGTGCCGTCCGCATGGAGGTCAGCTGGCGCCAGAACCAGCGCACCCAGCCCGTGACCTCACGGCCGGTCCAGGTGATCCGTCCCCACGCGCCCGGGGCGCGGCGGCCGCCGAAGGAGCCGGGCACGGCGGTCGACTCGACCGGCGCGGTGGACAGCCGGGTCCCGGCCTCGGTGTCGCCGGCCTCGCCGGTCTTCTCGCCGGTCGTCCCGGTGGTGGTCTCGCTCATGGATCAGATCCCCGGTGTGAAGCCAGTGGTCCAGGTCTGCAGCTGCTGCACGAGCAGGTCCCAGACCCCGGTGAGCAGGAGCACACCGGTCACGATCATCATCGTGCCGCCGATCCGCAGCACCCAGACGTAGTGGCGCTTGACCCACCCGAAGGCGCCCAGCGCCTTGCGGAAGGCGACCGCGGCCAGCACGAACGGCAGGCCGAGGCCGAGGCAGTACGCGACGGTCAGAATCGCCCCGCGCCCCGCGCTGGCCTCGGTGAAGGCCAGGCCGTTGACGGCGGCGAGGGTGGGGCCGATGCAGGGCGTCCAGCCGATGCCGAAGAGCGCGCCGAGCAGCGGCGCCCCGACCAGGCCGGTGGCCGGCCTGCGGTGGAAACGGAACTCCCGCTGGGTCAGCCAGGGCATCAGCCCCATGAAGAAGATGCCCAGCGCGATCATCAGGACGCCCAGCACCTTGCTCAGGACGCCGCTGTACTCCTGCAGCGTCTGTCCGAAGTAGCCGAACAGCGCTCCGGTGGAGACGAACACCACCGTGAAGCCCAGCACGAACAGCGAAGCCCCGGCCGCCATCCGGCCGCGACGGGCCTCGGCCAGGTCGGTGCCGGTGACGCCGGTGACGTAGGAGAGGTAACCGGGCACCAGCGGCAGCACGCAGGGCGAGAAGAAGGAGACCAGCCCGCCGAGGACGGCGAGGGGCAGCGCGAGGAGCAGGGCCCCGCTGCGCACCGTCTCCGTCACGTCGGCGGCGACCAGCACGGACACGTCCGGCATGTCAGCTCTCCGCCAGCACCGGGTCGAGCATCTCCCGCAGCTTGTCCTCGCTCAGCGGCTGCATCGCCCGCGCCGCGATCTTCCCGTCCCGGTCGATGACCAGGGTGGTGGGGATCGCCTGCGGGTTGAGCGTGCCCTTCTCGAAGCGGAGCAGCAGCCGGCCCGTCGGGTCGTACAGGCTCGGGTACTCGATGCCCTCCTCCTTCTCGAAGGCGAGGGCGGGCTGGGTGGAGGTGTCGCGGGTGTTGATGCCGACGAACCGGACGCCCTGGTCCTTGGTCTCGCCGGCGACCTTCACGAAGTTCTTGGCCTCGGCACGGCACGGGGCGCACCAGGAGCCCCACACGTTGAGGACGACGACGTCGCCCTTGTAGTCACCGGTGTCCAGCTGCCCGCCGTCCAGCGTCTCGCCCTTCAGGCGGGGGGCGGCGCGGCGGTCGCCCTCGGCGACGGTGGCGATGCCGTTGGTGCTGGTGACGAAGTTGGTGCCTCCGCCGCCGGCGGCGGAGGAGCCGCCGTCACCTTCCGAGCCGCACGCCGACAGCAGCAGAGCGGCGGCGGCAGCGGTGGCCGCCGCGGCCTGGGCGCGGCGGCGGCGGTGCGCACGAGGCTTGTGGCCAGTCATGTGAAAAGTTTCGCATGTCCGTTCCGGGGATCTTGGGGACCCCCCTGCGGCCCGAGAACCCCCACGTCGGCGGGGGTGCGCGGGCCTTCGCGGAGGCTATGCGCCGAACGCCTTCTGTCCGCCCTTGACCGGCTTGGCGCCGGCCAGCAGGTGGGCCGGCACCAGGTCCCGGGCCGGCTCGGTGTAGCCGACGGCCACGATCCGGTCGCCCTCGTAGGTGAAGGAGGTCAGCGAGGCCAGGGTGCACTCCCGGCGCCGCGGGTCGTGCCACAGTCGCCGGCCCTCGATCGCGGACCGCACGATCCAGATCGGCAGCTGGTGGCTGACCAGCACCGCCTCGTGGCCCCGGGCGGCGGCCGCGGCGGCGTCCAGCGCCGCGCGCATCCGCGCCACCTGCACCTCGTACGGCTCGCCCCAGGACGGCTTGAACGGGTTGACCAGGTGCTTCCAGTTGCCGGGCCGCTTCAGCGCGCCGTCGCCGACGCCGAAGGTCTTGCCCTGGAAGACGTTCTCCGCCTCGATCAGCCGCTCGTCGGTGTCCAGCTCCAGACCGTGCGCCTTGGCGATCGGCGTGGCCGTCTCCTGCGCCCGCTCCAGCGGGGAGGCGCACACGTAGGTGACGTCCCTGGGCGCGAGGTGCTCGGCGACCCGGTCGGCCATCTTCCGGCCCAGCTCGGACAGGTGGTAGCCGGGCAGCCGGCCGTAGAGGAGTCCGGTCGGGTTCTCCACCTCGCCGTGACGCATCAGGTGGACGACGGTGACGTCCTTGTTCTGCTCGCTCACGCCCGTCTCCCCGCTCATGCCGTGGCCTCCGCGGCGGCGCGGGCGGCGGCGGGCAGCGCGTCGGCGATCCGCTCCAGGGCCCGCTCGTCGTGCGCGGTCGACAGGAACCAGCTCTCGAACGCCGACGGCGGCAGGTAGACCCCGCTCGCCAGCATCGCGTGGAAGAACGCCGTGTAGCGGAAGGACTCCGCGGCCTTGGCGTCCTCGTAGTCGTGCACCGGGCGGTCGGTGAAGAACACCGAGAACATGTTGGAGGCCTTCTGCACGGTGTGTGCGACGCCCTCCTTGTTCAGCGCGTCACCGATCAGCGCCTGGATCCTGGCCGAGGAGTCCGCCAGCTTCTCGTAGGCGGCGTCGTCCAGCAGCCGCAGCTGGGCCAGGCCCGCGGCGGTGGCGACCGGGTTACCGGAGAGGGTGCCCGCCTGGTAGACCGGGCCGGCCGGGGCGAGGTGCGCCATCACGTCGGCACGGCCGCCGAACGCGGCGGCGGGGAAGCCGCCGCCCATCACCTTGCCGAAGGTCATCAGGTCCGGGACCACGCCGTCGACGCCGAACCAGCCGGCCTTCGACGTGCGGAAACCGGTCATCACCTCGTCGGAGACGTACAGCGCGCCGTTCTCGGAGCACAGGTCCTTGAGCCCCTGGTTGAAGCCGGGCAGCGGCGGGACGACGCCCATGTTGCCGGGCGACGCCTCGGTGATCACGCAGGCGATCTCACCGGGGTGCGCGGCGAAGGCGGCGCGGACCGCGTCCAGGTCGTTGTAGGGGAGCACGATGGTGTCGCCGGCCTGCGCGCCCGTGACGCCCGGGGTGTCGGGCAGCGCGAAGGTGGCGACGCCGGAGCCCGCGGCGGCCAGCAGCGAGTCGACGTGACCGTGGTAGCAGCCGGCGAACTTGACCACCTTGGCGCGGCGGGTGAAACCGCGGGCCAGGCGGATCGCGGACATGGTGGCCTCGGTGCCGCTGGAGACCAGGCGGACCTGCTCCAGCGGGGCGACCCGCGCCACCATCTCCTCGGCGAGCGCGACCTCGCCCTCGCCGGGCGTGCCGAAGGAGGTGCCGCGGGTGACGGCGTCCTGCACGGCGGCGATCACCTCGGGCCGACCGTGGCCCAGGATCATCGGACCCCAGGAGCAGACCAGGTCCACGTACTCGCGGCCGTCGGCGTCGGTGAGGTAGGGGCCGCTGCCGGAGACCATGAACCGGGGCGTGCCGCCCACGGCGCGGAAGGCGCGCACCGGGGAGTTCACACCACCCGGCGTGACGGCGGCCGCTCGGTCGAACAGCGCCTGCGAGGCAGGGGCTTCGTAGGGGTAGGACGGAACGGTCATGCCTGCGGCTTCTCCGGATCTCCGACTGCGGTTACGGGGGACTCCCACAGGGTAGGCCAGCGGTCGTGACCCGACCCCGTGGCACGGGGGTGGGCGGCCGGCCCGGCCCTTCGGGGCGTACCGGCCCTGGTCCGGAGATAACGGAGCGTGTTCTGCGCCCATCTGCGAGACTGTGACGAGAACCCCGTGCGCGTTCCTCCTTCCGGGTCTTCTCCTGTGTACGTTTCGTGGGGCGGACGTGGGGGAGGTCACTGACACGATGAACGGGTGATCGGGTTGCGCGGCGGGGGCGACGCGTCCTAGAACAGCAGTCGGGTGGAGATATGCATCGCGGTGGCGGACTGGGCGAGGGGACTGGCGACATGGGTCCTCGGCGTTCCCGTCGGGGCAAGCACCGGCGCGAGGCGGACGAGACGACGACTGAAGCGGCCGAGGCCGCGGCCCGCCGGGCGGGCGCGCAGAGTGACGGCGCCGAGAAGCCGGCGGGACCCGTGGCAAGGAGCAGCCGGTTGGGAGTGACGTACAAGTACTTCGGCGCGCCGAGCGGCGCGGCGGCCGCCCGCGTCCCCGAGACCATGCGCCCGGAGGAGCTCGGCGGCGACGAGCTCGGCATGGGCGGCCTCTTCACCCGCATCAAGCCCGAGACGGTGGCGGCGATGGTCCTCACCGGCATCGAGGGCGTCCCGCTGAACAAGGTCCCCCCGCTCGAACTCGTCGTGCTGCGCCCCCAGTACGCGGTGGTCAAGCTGCCCATGACCACCGTCGACCCGCTGCGCGGCATCGGCGAGGAGGCGGTCGGCGCGGCCGCGTTCATCTGGTCCACGGTCCCCGACCGCGGCGGCCCCCGCGACGCGTTCAACGTCTACCAGCTGCTGCACGAGTGGCAGGACTTCAGCCACCGGCTCCACGAGGCGGGCCACCAGCCGTACTGCCTGGTCTGGCCCTGACCCGGCGCGACCCCGCTGCGGCCGACGACCGCCGGGGCGGGGCCTGACATCCTCGCGGACCGAAGGTTCGCGGTCCCTCGGATCGCAGGCCCCATCCCTGGTCAGCCGTCGGCGCCGAAGGACGGCGCGTCGCCCGCGTTGTTGCGCTCGATCCAGCCCTTCCCGTCCGCCGCGATGCCTTCCAGCAGGCGGAAGGTGTGAATGAAACCGGCAGCGTTCAGGTTGATCTCGGCGATCTCCTGAGCGTTCTCGTCCGGCGCCAGCTGATGGGTGTCGGCGTCCTTCACCCGGATCCTCCGGGCCGGCCCGTTGGTGAGGATGAGCTCCAGGTCGTAGCCGACCTGGGCGCGCTCGGTGACCTGTACCGAGGACAGCGCGTCGAACCGGTAGTTGCTGCGCTGCTCGTCCCCGCGCGAGGCGTCGGTGAAGTCGAACTCGGTGCTGATCTCCCGCACGCCGTCCTGGGTGATCAGGAAGAGCCGCAGGCTGTAGCGCGAGTACCGCCAGGGACCGCCCCTGACCCGTCCTCGCTTGTACGGGCGGGCGGGGGTCATCAGGATGGTGTGGGTGATCAGGTCCCGCCAGTTGAGCTGGTAGTGACGCAGCGCCTCGTCGACGAAGAGCGTCTTGTCGCAGGCAAGCCAGGTCTCCATCTCCAGCTCGCTGGGTCGCGTGGCCTCCAGGTACGCCCTCCACTTCTCGTACGCCGCCTGCCGCTCCGCCAGCCGCTGCTCGTACTCCCGGGTCTCCTCGGCCACCCGGTGTTCCTCACCCTGGGTCTGCTGCCACATCGACGCGGCCGTGGATCCGGACCAGACCATGCCGACCACGGTCAGCAGGGCGAGCAGTATCTGCGCCCCGCCGCTGGAGAAGACCGTGCCGAGCATGGCCAGTGCCGTGATGCCGCACACGACCAGGGCGACCACGCACAGCGCCTTCGACGCCGACGGCGCCTGGTGCTCCCGCTGGTCCTCGAACAGGACGCCTTGCTCGTGACGGTCCCGGGCGTCCTCCGCGAGGTGGCGGATCAGCCAGTTGACCCGGTCCACGCCGACGCGGCTCTCGCGGTAGAGCAGCGCGATCTCGGCGACCAGGCTCGAGCGCAGGTGGGCGGTCCAGCCGAGCCAGTCGTGCGGGGTGATTCCCCGGGGCACGCGGTTGCTGAAGTAGTGGTCGAAGGAATGGCGGACGCCGTTGGTGAATCCGTCACCGTTGGCCGCGGGATGCCCGGTGAACGGCGCCTGCGCCCCACGACTGGTGACCTTGGACCGCTGTTCCCGGTACAGCCATCGGCGGCCGAAGTGAACGGCGGTCAGGCCGGCGCCGGCCGCCACCAGCAACTGCAGGACCGCCGCGAAGGGATCCGCGATCAGCGCCAGGATCCACAGGAACGCGGCCAGACCGCCGAACACACCGGCCCGCACGGGCAGGGCGTTCCGGGCGGCGGCAGCGGTGCTCGGACGGGGCGGCACGGCCCGCGGACCGATGGGGTCGGGTTCGAAGTACGCCCAGACCCGTCCGGCCCGGTCGTTGCCGAAGCGGTCCGCCTCGGCCTGCTTGCGGCTCTCGGCCCACAGGCCGTCCTTCAGTCCTCCGGCGAGGACGAGGTCGAAGTGCAGGAGGATCGCGTCGCGCTGGAGCGGGGGCAGTGCGCGCACCTGGTCGAGCACCCGCTTGGTGTCGCCGTCCTCGGTGCCGGCCGTCTCCAGCAGGGCGAAGGCCACACGCAGGGACTCCTTCCACTCCCCCTCGGGGTAGGTCCGCATGCGCGCGAAGGCCGCGTGCAGCTCGCGCAGTTCCTCGGCGCCGAGGTCGTGGTACGACCGTGCGCCGAGCATGGCGAGCACCCAATGGAAGGTGACCTCGGCGTTGTCGTAGCCGTTGTTGATCGCCTGGCGGATCATGTCGCGGGCGCGACTGGGCACCCCGTTCTCCAGGTACCGCAGACCGACCTTGTACTTCTCCTCAGGCGACGCGTCCGGGGGGACGACGTACACGGTGGAGTTGTGGACGGTCTCGGCCTGGATTCCGACGGTGGAGTCGTAGGCCCAGTTGTGGGTGCCGTTGCCGCCGCCGTTCATGACAGGTCTCCCGCCGCGGTGATCAGGGACGCCACCTCGGCCGCCGGACCGGGAAGATCCGCGATCAGACCGCGTAACCGCTTGAGTGCCATGGTCGCCCTCCTGGACGCTCCGCTCGTGTTCTCCTTCGCCGCCCGGCGGGCCAGCTCGAGCTCCGCCAGCGCCTCCGGGTAGGTGTCGTCGTCCAGGCCGCGCTCGGCGTGATGACGCCCCAGCCGCTCACGGAGTTCGTCCAGCGCGGCGACCAGGTCCACCGGAGCGGCCGTGCCCGGGCCCCCGTACAGGTGGACGCTGCTGCCGTGGACCGAGCCGGCCATGATGCCGACGGTGCTGTGGTGGGCGGTGTTGCTCACGCCCCCCTCGGTTCGTCCGGCGGCCGTCGGGTTCCTGTCCGCATGGGACATCGCCATCTGCTCCTGTTCTCCCACCAGCTCCACGGCCAGCCGCGTGGCGAAGGCGGCCGCGTTCGCGGCGGCCCGTGGCTGCCAGTTCCGGTCCTTCGCGCTGCCCTTCGTGCCGTCCGCCCGATCACTGATCCCCCGGACGACGGCCACCGGCGCCCCGCTGAGATGACCGGCCTGCGCCACACCGGCGGCCTCCATCTCGATCGCGAGGGCGTCGTTGTAGTGCTGCCGGATCCACCGGGCCTCGGCCGAGATCCTCGAGTTCTGCACGACCTCGCCGGCCGCGACCGCGCCGAAGCGCACCTGCGGTGCCCGTCCGCGCCCGGCGGCGTCATCGTCGGCCCAGTCGTTCACGCGAGCCAGGTGCGAGGCGAGCTGGCTGATCGCGTGGGGCGCCTCCCACACCCGGGGGCGCGCCTTGAGCCCGTCGTCCTCGCTGGTCCCGCCGTGGTAGGCGTACACGTGCGTCGCCACCACCACATCACCCAGCCTGGCGGTGTCCCACAGGGCGCCGGCGACGCCGACGAACAGCACGGCCACCGGCGAGAACTCCTGGACGGCGCGCTCGGCGATCACCGCGGCGGAGTGGTTACCCTTGTTCGTCAGGCCCAGCGCGACGCGGCAGGAAGTGCCCCGCACGGTCCCCACCTCGAAGCGCGTGCCGTGCTGGTGGAGGTGCAACCGCGGGCCGGCCAGCTTCCGGCGCACCGCCTCGTACTCGAGATTGAGGGCGGTGAGGATCACCACCATGTCCTTCGACATCTACCTTCCTTCCTCCGTCGTGCTCTCTTCCGCGTCGGACGGCACGGGCCGGATGAGCGGTGGGTACAGCACCGCCCGCGGCCCGGCCCGGTACAGCCGCGCGGGTCGTCCTCCGGTGCTCCTGCGCCCCGGGCCGCCGGGGACGATGAATCCCTTGACGGCCTGGACCTTGCGGTAGAAGTTCCGGGTGTCGAGTTCCGCGCCCCACACCGCCTCGTACACCTGCTGCAGCTCGGCGATGGTGAAGAGTTCTCCGCAGAAGGCGGTGGCCAGCGCCGAATGTTCGAGCTTGGCGCGCGCGCGTTCGACCCCGTCCGCCACGATCCGGTGGTGGTCGAAGGCCAGCTCCACCTCGCCGGACAGGACCGCCTCCGCGGGAACCCACCCGGCGTCCGAGGCGTCCGTTCCGGCGACCGGCTCGGGGAGCCCCGGCGCGATCGCCAGGTGGGCCACGGAGACGACGCGTCCGCGGGGGTCACGGCCGGCGTCCCCGTAGACCGCCAACTGCTCGAGATGGACCCATCCGGCGGCCAGTGCGGTCTCCTCGCCCAGCTCCCGGTGGGCGGCGTCCAAGATCTCCTCAGCGGGGTTGTTGAGGAAGCCGCCGGGCAGGGCCCGCATGCCCCGGAAGGGGTCTTCGCCTCGCTCCACGAGCAGGACGCACAACCGCCCTTCCCTCAGGGTCAGGATCACAAGGTCGACCGTCAGCAGCACCGACGGAGGCGACCACTCGCCAACTGCCATGCCAGACAGGCTATTTGGTTACTGTCACTCACACAAGAAGCGCACCTGGAAGGGTTGCCGGTGGCGGGTGCGCCTGGAGGGTCGAACCGGCGGGTGAGCCCACCGGACACATCAGGTGCGGACAGACGCCCTGTGGCGGCGGACGGCGAAAACCCCGGCCGCACCGATTGCGCCGGCCGCGGCGCCCGCGGTCGCCACCGGCAGGAGGGCGTCACCGGCGCCCGTGACGGCGAGGCCGCCGGAGCCCGATGTGGTGCCCGGGCCGCGCTGCGAGCGCATCCCTTCGT